>NZ_QTNF01000030.1:38416-79113 GCF_003603455.1 Bacteroides sp. AM37-9
ATTGGACTGCTTTTCGATATGAACAACTATTGGGAAATGGAGTTCCAGCGTCAGACAGACCAGTGGCGGACGATGCCACACATACATAAGTATTACAACCTGCTAAAGTCCTTCGCCGCTCCCGTCGATGTGATCTCGGAGAAGGAGGATTTTTCAGATTATCCCTTCCTGATTGCGCCGGCTTATCAGTTGCTTGATAACAATTTGGTAAAACGTTGGACTGAATACGTGAAGAATGGGGGACATCTGATTCTGACCTGCCGTACCGGTCAGAAAGACCGTGACGCCAAATTGTGGGAGGCTCCTTTAGCGGCTCCTATTCATCAACTGGCCGGAATAAACAGCTTGTACTATGACCATCTGCCTCACAGTCTCTACGGAAAAGTAGATTTCGGCAGTGAGGAATACGCCTGGAACAATTGGGCGGACGTACTAACCCCGGCTGCCGGAACAGATGTGTGGGCTGTCTATACAGACCAGTTTTATAAGGGAGCTGCTTCCGTGATACACCGTAGGCTGGGTAAAGGAACGGTCACCTATATCGGAACGGATACCGATGACGGCAAATTGGAGAAAGAAGTAGTACGTCGTGTATATACGGAAGCCGGCGTACCAACTGAAGATTTACTGTACGGAGTGGTGAAGGAATGGCGTGACGGTTTTTACATCGCCTTGAATTATACGTCGGACATTCAGGAAATAGTCATTCCCGATGAGGCAGAAGTACTGATTGGCAGTGCACGCCTTGAACCTGCGGGAGTAGTGGTGTGGAAAGAAAAATCGGACAACAAGTATAAATAACCCAATAACAAGAAAAATGAAGATAAGAAATCTTATATCTTGCGCCCTTTGCGGGCTTACTCTCTTTGCCTGCTCACCATCCGGGGGAGGGAAAGATAGGGAAATGGACCGTTTCATTACCGACTTAATGGACCGGATGACTCTCCGTGAGAAACTCGGACAATTAAACCTGCCTTCGGGCGGTGATCTCGTGACAGGTTCGGTGATAAACGGTGAACTTAGCGATATGATTCGCAAACAGGAAATAGGCGGCTTCTTCAATGTCAAGGGGATCCAGAAAATTAATGCCCTGCAACACCTTGCGGTAGAAGAAAGCCGGTTGAAAATACCTCTACTTGTAGGTGCAGACGTTATCCACGGTTACGAAACTATTTTTCCAATCCCATTGGCACTGTCCTGTAGTTGGGATACGCTGGCCGTCGAACGTATGGCACGCATCTCCGCCATTGAGGCCAGCGCAGACGGTATTAACTGGACATTCAGCCCGATGGTCGATATTTGTCGTGATGCCCGTTGGGGACGTATCGCAGAAGGGAACGGAGAAGATCCTTACCTGGGTTCTTTAATGGCAAAAGCGTATGTGCGTGGTTATCAGGGAAACAATATGCAAGGCAACGATGAAATACTTGCCTGCGTGAAACATTTCGCACTTTATGGGGCGTCCGAATCGGGACGCGATTACAATACAGTGGATATGAGCCGACTACGTATGTATAACGAATATCTGGCTCCTTATAAAGCTGCCGTTGACGCTGGTGTAGGCAGCATCATGAGCTCGTTTAATATCGTTGACGGTATTCCAGCCACAGCCAACAAATGGTTACTGACCGACCTGCTCCGGAATGAATGGGGCTTCGGAGGACTATTGGTAACAGATTACAATTCGATAGCCGAAATGTCCTCCCATGGTGTCGCCCCTCTGAAGGAAGCATCCATTCGCGCTTTACAGGCAGGAACGGATATGGATATGGTTTCATGCGGGTTCCTCAATACATTGGAGGAATCCCTGAAAGAAGCGAAGGTAACGGAAGAGCAGATTAATATGGCTTGTCGCCGTGTATTGGAAGCCAAATATAAACTGGGACTGTTCTCCAATCCGTATAAATATTGCGATGCCCTGCGTGCCAAAGAGAAACTTTATACGCCTGAACACCGTTCTGCTGCACGTGCGATTGCAGCTGAAACATTTGTTCTGTTGAAGAATGACAACAACCTGCTTCCACTTGAACAAAAAGGCAGGATTGCCCTGATCGGTCCAATGGCAGACGCACGTAATAATATGTGCGGTATGTGGAGCATGACATGTACGCCGTCTCGTCACAGAACATTGTTGGAAGGAATTCGTGCGGCAGCGGGTGACAAGGCTGAAATTCTATATGCGAAAGGCAGCAACATATATTATGATGCGGAAACAGAAAAAGCAGCTACGGGCATTCGCCCGCTGGAACGTGGAGACAACCGGGAACTGTTGGACGAGGCTTTACGCATGGCTTCCCGTTCAGACATCATTGTTGCCGCTTTGGGTGAATGTGCGGAAATGAGCGGTGAATCGGCTTCACGCACCAGTCTTGAGATACCCGATGCACAACAGGATTTATTGAAGGCTTTAGTGAAGACGGGCAAACCTGTCGTACTTCTTCTGTTCACGGGACGTCCTTTAGTCTTAAACTGGGAGGATGCGAATGTTCATTCCATATTGAATGTCTGGTTTGGCGGTAGCGAAACAGGGGACGCGGTTGCCGATGTATTGTTTGGCAAGATCACTCCAAGTGGCAAACTGACAACTACCTTCCCGCGTTCGGTGGGACAGCTGCCGTTATTCTACAATCATTTGAATACGGGTCGTCCTGATCCCGACAGTCATATATTCAACCGCTATGCCAGCAATTATCTGGATGAGAGCAATGAGCCTCTGTATCCGTTCGGATATGGTTTGAGTTATACGGACTTTGTTTATGGTGAGTTGCAGATTAGCTCGGAAACCTTGCCTAAAAATGGTGAGTTGACTGTGTCTGTCACTGTAACAAACAAGGGGAACTATGATGGTTATGAAACGGTACAACTGTACCTTCGTGATATTTACGCGGAGGTCGCCCGTCCAATGAAAGAGTTGAAAGGTTTTGAACGCATTTTCCTGAAAAGCGGGGAAAGTCGTGATGTTAAGTTTGTTATTACGAAAGATGACTTGAAATTCTATAATTCCGAATTACACTATGTTTACGAACCCGGAGAATTTGATGTTATGGTAGGGCCGAACTCCCGTGATGTACAAACTAAAAGTTTCCAAGCAGAATAAAGTAACACCTGATAAAAGTTGTATTGTAGGGAGTACTTATTATAATCGCACGAGCTTGCACTCATGACATAGTACAAGCCGAAGATATTGTTGCCGACACTATGATTTTGTTATGAGGAAAGTTCTGCAACTCGGAAGAAATCAGCGCGACGTTACCTTTAAATGAAATCAAGGTGTACCTTCTACTTTAATGAACAGATTAAATTATTCACTATTTAAAATAAAAAAAGATATGCATTATTTAAGAACACTGACTTATTTATGGAGTTTACTTACTCTTCTTTTAATGGTTGCTATCACAACAATCTGCTCCTGTGTCTCTACACCCCAAAGAAGCGGACAGTTGAAAGAACAAGATGAATATGATGTGGCAGCTTATATTTGGCCGTCGTGTCACAATGATCCGATGGGACGCGACACACTGTGGAGTGAAGGTACAGGCGAATGGGAAATTATCAAAAAAGGTAATCCCCGTTTCGAAGGACACTATCAGCCAAAGGTTCCTTTGTGGGGATACGAAATGGACGATGACACGCAGGTGATGGAGAAATGGATTGACGTGGCAACCGCTCACGGCATCAATACGTTTATCTTCGATTGGTACTGGTTCAACGGACAGCCTTTTTTAGAAAGCACCGTAAACAATGGATTTCTGAAAGCCAAGAATAATAAAAAAATGAAGTTTTACCTGATGTGGGCCAACCATAACGTGGCACACAACTATTGGAATGTACACCGTTACAAGGACAACAACTCGCGTCTGTGGACCGGTGTGGTAGACTGGGCCAACTTTAAAATCATTGTAGAACGAGTGATACGCCAATACTTTCACAAGCCCAACTATTACAAGATAGACAATTGTCCGGTATTTTCCATATTTGGTTTTCATGAACTGTTGGAAAGTTTCGGTAATGCAGACGGTGTGAAGAAGGCTATGGATTATTTCCGTAGCGAAGTGAAAAAGGCAGGATTCCCTGATTTGCACTTGCAACTCATCGGTGACGGGTCTCCCACCGACAAGTTTATAGAACTTGTTGTAAAGGCAGAAGTAAACAGTGTGACAAAATACAATTGGGGATGGCCATACGAAGAAGATTATCTGGCATGGGGTACAAAAGCCATGCAACGTCGCGATCAATGGACAGCGAAACTGGATTCATTGGGTGTGCCATTCTTCCCAAATGCATCAATAGGATGGGATGACACCCCGCGTTTCCCGAATAAAACAGCCAAAGAAGTGGTTCATTACAATGACTCGCCAGAAAGTTTTGCAGCTTTCTTGCAGAAGACGAAAGAATATGTAGACCAACGCCCCGACCGCCCCAAACTGATTACAATCAACTCGTGGAACGAATGGGTGGAAGGAAGTTATCTCTTGCCCGATATGAAGCATGGTTATGGTTACTTGAATGCCGTAAAACGGGTAATGAATGGTGAATATGATTACAAGCCCTAAAAATGCGAATTACTAAATAATGGAAAAATTGATGCTGTATAAAAAATGTCAGATAATAGTACTCATTCCTATTTTTCTATTCCATGTTGTCACATCATTTGCTCAACAACGTGATAGCCGTGTACGGGAGTATCTTTCTCCGATACGCATTGTTTGGCAACAGGAGAGTCAACTAATACAAGGAGCAGAATATTTACTCCGATCAGGGCATGGACAAGCAAATCTTGTGAATAATGAACTCTGTAAACTTTCGAGTACCGGGCAGCAACATCCTGCTATTCTTTTCGATTTCGGAAAGGAATTGCAAGGCGGCTTACAAATTGTCACCGGTATGCCAGCCTCACATGCTCCTGTTACTATTCGTGTTCGCTTAGGAGAGTCGGTAAGCGAAGCTATGTGTGACATAGACGAAGTGAATGGAGCGACAAACGATCATGCTATGCGTGATTTTGTTATTAGTGTACCTTGGCTTGGGGTCTTGGAAGTCGGGAATTCCGGTTTCCGGTTTGCCCGGATTGACCTTTTGGACGATTCTGCAGAATTGCACCTCAAAGAGATACGGGCTATTTCTATTTTTCAAGATATCCCTTACAAAGGTTCGTTCCGATGTAATGACGAACGCTTGAATCAGATATGGCAAACTGGAGCTTATACGGTGCATTTGAATATGCAAGATTATATCTGGGATGGGATAAAACGTGACCGCTTGGTTTGGATTAGAGACTTGCATCCCGAAGTGATGACAGTCAATACGGTTTTTGGGTATAATGAAGTGATCCCCAAAAGCCTCGACTTGATCCGTGACTCTACACCACTTCCCCAATGGATGACAATGTGTACGTATTCTCTTTGGTGGATATTGATTCAGAGAGACTGGTATCTTTATCAAGGCAACTTGGATTATTTGAAAGAACAAAAAGGCCATCTATGTGACTTGTTGCAACTTATAATGACGAGAATTGGAGAAGACGGACTTGAAAAATTCAATGATAATGAAGGTCGCTTTCTTGATTGGCCTTCATGTGAGAATCCACTTTATACAAAAAGTTTCCATTAGTAAACATAGAAAACACGTAATTTGCTATTATGATAATTATTAACAAAAGAAATCTGTTTTTCCTAATTTCCGTCTGGCTGTTGTCTACACTTCTGTCAGCGCAGAATGTCACCATATCTACTCCCCAGACACAGTTGCTCCTCTCGGTACCAAACGGCGGTACACCGGAACAACTGTATTACGGCTCACGCACCTCCGATGCGGATATCCGAAGCATTTGTGAAACAGCATGCAGAAGAAATGCTTATCCCGTCTATGGAATGGGGTATCCATGCGAAACGGCATTGTCTGTCCGCCATGCCGACGGCAACCTGACACTTCAAATGGCAGTCATAGGCGTAAAAGAAACACGCCTTACAAAAGAAAATGCCACTTTGACGGTGATAGAACTGAAAGACAAAGTGTATCCTTTCTTCGTCAACATCTGCTACAAAGCATGGCAGGATGCGGATGTCATCGAGACATGGACTGAAATCCGTCACGAAGAGAAGAAGCCTGTCCAACTTCAGCAGTTTGCTTCTGCCTACTTGCCTGTCCGCCGCGGCAATGTCTGGCTGTCACATCTTTCCGGTGCCTGGGCAAACGAAGGACAACTCTGCCAGGAAGCGTTGCAACCGGGTATGAAAGTCATCAAAAACACGGACGGGGTACGCAACTCCCAATCGGCACATGCAGAAGTGATGTTCTCGCTCGACGGCAAACCGCAGGAGAACACGGGACGCGTCATCGGCGCAGCGCTTTGCTACAGCGGCAACTACAAACTGCGTATTGACACGCAAGAAGACGACTGGCACCATTTCCTCGCCGGCATCAACGAAGAAAACTCCTGGTACAACCTGAAAAAAGAAGAAGTGTTCCGCACCCCCGCATTGGCACTAACCTACAGCGATGAAGGGATGAGCGGATGCAGCCGGAAATTCCACCAATGGGCACGCCTGCATAAACTCGCCAACGGGAACACTCCCCGCAAAATTCTGCTGAACAGTTGGGAAGGCGTCTATTTCGACATCAACGAACAGGGCATGGACCAGATGATGGGTGACATCGCTGCCATGGGAGGCGAACTGTTTGTAATGGACGACGGTTGGTTCGGCGACAAATATCCACGCAAAAACGACTCTTATGCCTTAGGCGACTGGACCGTAGACAAGACCAAACTCCCCGGCGGACTGCAATCATTACTTGACAACGCCCGGAAACACGGCATACGGTTCGGCATCTGGCTGGAACCGGAAATGGCTAATACCAAAAGCGAACTGTACGAAAAGCACCCCGAATGGATTATCAAGGCACCCGAACGGGAAGTGGTATGCGCCCGCGGCGGCACACAAGTCGTGCTCGACCTCTCCAACCCGCAAGTGCAGGATTTTATCGTACAGACGGTGGACGAACTGATGAATTCCTATCCCGACATTGATTATATCAAGTGGGACGCCAATATGTCCATCATCACCCAAGGTTCGCAATACCTGACCAAAGACAATCAAAGCCACCTGAACATCGAATACCACCGGGGTTTTGAGAACGTGTGCCGACGCATTCGCGCCAGCTATCCGCAACTGACGATACAAGCTTGCGCCAGCGGCGGCGGACGTGTCAACTACGGCGTACTTCCCTACTTCGACGAATTCTGGACAAGCGACAATACGGATGCACTTCAGCGTATCTACATCCAATGGGGAACTTCCTATTTCTTCCCCGCCATCGGCATGGGGGCGCATATCAGCGCAAGCCCTAACCATCAGACATCGCGTTCCGTTCCATTGAAGTTCCGTATTGATGTAGCGATGAGCGGGCGCTTAGGTATGGAAATACAGCCCAAGGATATGACGGAAGCGGAAAAGGCATTGTGCAGAAACGCCATTACCGAATACAAAACGATACGTCCCGTCGTACAGTTCGGAGATATTTACCGTTTACTTTCTCCGTATGACAAACAGGGCGCAGCTTCGCTGATGTATGTATCGCCGGAAAAGGACAAAGCCGTATTCTACTGGTGGAAAACGGAACATTTCTGCAACCAGCACTTGCCACGGGTGAAGATGGCAGGGCTTGATCCGGACAAATATTATAAGGTGCATGAGCTGAACCGCATCGACACTGAACCTTTGAAATTTGAAGGTAAAAGTTTCAGCGGTGCATATCTGAATGACAACGGACTGGAAATTCCCTCTACCCACAGAGTGGAATCTTCGAAACAAAACGAATATGCCAGCCGCGTGCTTTATCTGGAAGAAGTAACTCCCTCATTTTCCGACAACCGGATAGAACAACGCCCTCCGTTACGTGTTCTTTGCTTAGGCAACTCTATCACCCGCCACGAATATAAAGCGGACATCGAATGGTTCTCCGAATGGGGCATGGCAGCATCCAAAGAAGAAAACGACTATTGCCATCAATTGGAGAAGATGCTCTCGCAAAACCGTCCCGGCACAGTGGTTACCCCGCTGAACATCGCTTATTGGGAACGTAACCTGAATTGCAATATCGACTCGCTGATTGGCACTCATGTTACGGACAAGGATGTGATTGTTATCCGCTTGGGAGAAAACGTACAAGATAAGGAAGCATTCAAATCAGGTATCCTCCGATTGGTGGAATATTGCAAGCGGAAAGCAGACAAAGTAGTCATCACCGGTTGTTTCTGGAAGGATGAGGAAAAAGAACGTGCCATCATCAACGCTGCGCATATGCATGGACTCACTTTCATTCCGATTGACTGGATAGACCGCTTGTATGATTCACGTCCGAAAGTCGGAGACACTCTTTATGACATACACGGAAAGCCATATACTGTAACCAAGGATTTCATCATCGCACATCCCGACGACGAAGGCATGAAGAAGATAGCGGAAGCAATATATAGGGTTCTCTAATGCCCCCGGTGCTTCATTCTTCCATTATTTACAACTGTATAGTTTCCAATTAATGAGAAACTACAGTTGTATGAATAAAGAATTTCAGTTTAAACCCAAAATGGAGAGAACGCCTTGGCTTACCTCCAGAAGAGTCATGGAAAAACGTTCTGGAAAAACTCGCTCCTCTCCCCATGGAAAAAGGAGTATATGTGACTTATGAAGGAATACCTGAAATGTGGAAAAAATAGTCAGTTGCCCGTCATTGATAAACCTCACATCAATGGCGGGTTTCCTTTCAAAGAAACAGTATGCAGCGATAGCCGACAAGGAATTTGCAATAAAAAAGGAGAAAAGACTTACCAAGTCTTAGAATTCCTTTTACCAATATTCTTGAGGAGAAACAAAGATATGGAACTTTAGACAAATAAACTACACCATCAAAGAGTATAAAACACCAGTGCGACAAACAAATTTCTATTGTTTATCGCACTGATATTTAACTATTTAGCTTATCTGTGGATGTTAGTACTCCTCCTCGTTGAAGAAGAAATCCTCCTTACTAGGATAATCCGGCCAAATATCTTCGATACTCTCATAGATTTCGCCCTCATCTTCCATCTCTTGGAGGTTCTCAATAACTTCAAGAGGAGCACCCGAACGCATGGCATAATCAATCAATTCATCCTTGGTTGCCGGCCAGGGAGCATCTTCAAGTTTTGATGCTAGTTCCAATGTCCAATACATAATCTTGAGTATTTAAAATGAATACTAAATTTGTCTCTTTTTCTATTTTTCGGCAAAAGTATAATAAAATCTATCATTTCCAACTATTATCCCAAAATATTTCATTATTTTGTTCATCAAAATTAATTTTTCGGGATAATACAAACAAATAATCTGATAATCTGTTGACAAAAGCTAATACTTCAGGAGAAATTGTACAAGTTTCGGACAAAGCCAGAATGCGTCTTTCAGCTCTCCGACAAATCGTACGGCAAACATGGCAAACGGCTGCTCCACGACTTCCGCCGGGAATGATGAAAGCGCAAAGTTCGGGTAATTGCTCGTCCAGCTTATCAATCTCCCGCTCAATACTTTCCACATGTTCGGGGGTAATGATGCTGGCGGGTTTCAGTTGTGTTTTCTCCTGGTCGGTGGCCAGGTGTGAACCGATGGCGAATAACTTATGTTGAATACTCAAGATAAAATCCCGGTCGGACTCCTCCTGCAGATAAGTGTGCAGCCATCCCAGGTGAGAATTTAATTCATCCACCGTTCCGTAAGCTTCCAGGCGGATATGAGTTTTTGGAACGCGACTTCCGCCGACAAGACTGGTAGTTCCTTTGTCTCCGGTCTTTGTATATACAAGGCTCTTTTTCATAACTTTCTTTTTTACTATTATAGATGGTAAACGTACAAAGGTTCTTAGAAGTTGATGATATACTGCTGTTTTATCTTCGTTTTATCAAAAAATAGTAAACCGACGTCATATAGGTCGAAAGTTATTCCTACCCTTTCGTCAGCCTGCCACTTTTTCCAAAGCGCTTTCATCTCTTTGGAATAGCAGATTCCATGGACTACAAATACACTTTTAGGAGTAGTACGGTGTACGCAAACCCGAAATACTTCTTCCAATAAGTCCGGATTTTGGTAATCGTTCAGATACAGAAAATCGACTGAAGTATCCGCATCCAGAAACAATTCCGACAAGTCGGAAGCAAAGAGATAAGAAGCCGATGGTTTAGCAGACTGTAAGTACAAGGCTGTCGAGGAAGGACGCCCAACCTCAATAATCGTATCAGGCTGTACTCTATTTACCAACCGGAACAAAAAACGGTTTACCTTTTGAGAACCTTTGGTCCACCCACGCTCTCTTACCATCTTTTTTTGTTCTTCTTTCAAAGAAGAATAAGCATAGTAAGGCATCTTCTCATAAATTACATCGGTAATGAGACTGAAAGCAAATGGGGAATGGACACCATATCCGCAACGATGACGAAAGCGGGAAAGCCAGATAAAAGGTCTTTTTATACAGAGTAGAAGATTCATAAAACAATCATTCGTATTTTTATTCTCCCGACAAAGATATATTTTTTTATTGAAAAAGGGTTGGTTCTTTGCAGGAACCAACCCTTATTCATTTATTCCAAGTTACTACTGCAGTCTGAATGACACAGGCACAGTATATTTCACTCGAACTTTCTTACCATTTTGCACTCCGGGAGTCCATTTCGGCATAGAACTTATCACGCGGATAGCTTCTTTATCCAAATAAGGATCAACCCCTCGCACCACTTCAGGATTAGAAATCGTTCCGTCTCTATCTACTACAAACTGAACAATGACTTTTCCTTGTGAGCCAGTTTCTTGCGAAATCGTCGGATATTTGATATTGCTACCTAAATATTTCATTAAAGCAGCTGTACCTCCAGGAAACTCCGGCATGACTTCAACACTTACGTGAATAATGTCTTCAACTACCGTTTCTGTTTCTACCACTGGTGGTATCCAAATAACGTCATGAACTGCATTCATATCCTCTGACACTGTAGAAACGTTATCCGTCACCTCCATATTGTTTTCCACTATTTCGAACAATTCTGTTACCTTAGTTTCGGGAGGAGGAGGCGGTTCCAGTTTCTCTTCAGGGAATGTGATCGGAACTAGCTCTGTTACAAAGATGGATTCATCATCTGGTGATAGTGCTGCAACTCTGACATCATGTTGTGTCCATTCGAACGAAACGAACATGAAGGCTAGCGCAACAACCAAACCCATCAACAACCAAGAACCCCGTTGATTCTCAATTGCAGCCTTTTTTGATTTCTTGGCTTCCATAAAAAATGTGTTTAAGTAATTAATAATAGAAAATATATAGTATATATACTACTTTTCGTTTTTCCTCTTAAGCATTACTTAAAGTGCTCTCTCGCTGCAATAAATATAGTCTTTTTATGGATAGGTTGTTACGACGCCCCTTGTTTATTTTATTCTTTTCTCTTCTTTTCGATAAAATTTATGAATTAATCCTCATATCGGACAACCTGTCCATTCCTGTCAACAATAATCCTTGAATATATGTCTTTCAAAGCACACAAGAATAAATCTTTGCTAAGTACAGTAATGTTATGATAGACGGGAGCAGTAAGAGGCTTTCCTTTTTCATCCATCAGCCCGTAAAGATTGTAACTACCATATCTATAAATTCCGGTAGGCTTCATGATTGTTCCTTCGCCGTCTTCTGCCCTTTCCATCGTATCATAATCCAGTGAAGTCACATCATGATAAACATTCTTATTTAGTATCCTACCATCATAAGCAATCTGTAACTGAACTCCATCCGGTCTATCTGCCACTAAATAATCATCTAATAATTCAATATCCCTGTATTCTGCAGGAAGAAGTACATGCAAAGAATCATCCAGTACTCCATACATCTTTCCGTCATTGAATACTCTTTTTCCATATTGCGGATTTTGTATATACTCATAGGATGGTTTCAGTACCCATTCTCCCTTTTTATTGATTATGCCACATTTCCCGGTTGCATCATACATACTGCTATACCCATCGTGAAACACAAGCCCAACTTGCTTCTTATTATCCTTAGCATAAGGAAACTGAAAATCAATCACAGTCTTTCCTTGATGATCAATAAATCCAACCTTATTATTCAGTACTACAGCTGCCAAGCCTTCGGAGAAGATCCAGGCATGTGTATATTGTGCCGGTATCACATTCGCTCCCGTATAACGGTCGAAATATCCACGTTTGAAGTTTTTGGAATAAACAACCAACGAATCTGTATATGCATCCGCCGCAAACAGCCAGTCGATGCCGTCAATCGTTGTTTTTCCGGTAGTCATATTGCGTATACTATATTTCTCGTCACTGATAAAAGAACGACACTCGCTACTGTATATATCAGCCAATTGCTCGTCACTCTCATAATGTTCACAAAAACCAATAGTCAACATAATGCTAACCCAAAGCAGGCACAATACAGCAATTGTACCCAAAGCTTTTCCCAAAGTTATCTTTTTCATTTTATCTTTATACTATTTTTCATCATCAAAAAAATTGTCTGCCAAATTATTACAGTTTTTCTCCAGTTTATCAAAGAAGCGCATACGACTGGCACTTTCTTTTGCAAACATTTGATTGGTACCACATGGAGTACTTTCAAAACTCATTACGTTTGTTACGGAGATCGTTGCAGCCACCTTTTCTACATTCTGATTAGCTCCGATATAAGTAAACACCCAACCTTTAGTCTTCAATTCTTCAACCATTTTCTTTATCAGCCTTCCATCATATTCCGAAGAGGAATTTTCTTCCCCGTCTGTTATAATTGTAACCAATACTTTATAATCATCGGTTTCGGATAAAGAATAGCGCAACTTTGTCAATGCCATTCCCATTGCATCATACAAAGGAGTACAGCAATTCGGACGATAGGTCTCATGCGTTAACTCCGACACCACATCTACACTGACTTTATCAAACACAGTCCGGATACTGTCTGAATTAAATACTACCAATGAAACAAAATGTCGTTGTCCTTCATGCTTCCTTTGCGCAGCAGAAATCGTTTGAATCGTTTCATTAAAACCTGAAATAGTTTGTTTCTCAATGCTGCTCATTGATCCACTCTCATCCAAAATAATTAAATTATAAACTCGTTGACTCATGTTGTTTTTATATTTTTAGTTTATCAAAAAAAATCTACAATCATTTTATCTATAATCCTACATACAAACTTTTCTCCTCTCTTAAAAGAGAATTGTCTCCTTATCTGATTAGGAGTCCCAACAAAGCAACTTGTTGACATTCTTCCCTCATCTTTAAACCCGATCTCCACATATACCAGACAGCACTGGTCATCTTTCACCCCTCTGATGTATTGAAATGAAAGAGAGTCATAACAATCACTTACTTTTTCATTCTCCTCCAACAACTTGACTTCCTTATCTGTTATAGTCCCTTTTATATCTTGCACTACCACCTCCAGTAGCTTACTATTCAGCCGGGATATAAGTCCACAAAGATGTGAGTAATCAAAATCGCTTTTACTTCTACGCTGTTCTTCCTGATTACGCTCCCATTCCTTCCTCTCTTTTTCCCGTTCAGGAGTCAGTTCCACTATCCAATAGGTATCTCTCAACTCTTCACACTGATCTAATACAGATTTCTCACTAGCTTCCAACGCTTTACCGGCTTTTTCCCGAGTTTTAAAAGTACCTACCAAATAACTTTCCCGGGCAAAAGTATCTTCGCCCCATACCTCATACATTACCTTGTTCATAATTCCTCCCTGCTATTAAATACTTGGATATTTTTCTTTCAGTTTTCTCATAAAAGGCTTGGTTATCTGTAAATTATCCACCTCATCAAACGGTGGAAGAAACACGCAATTATTATCCTTAATCAAGATCAGGTATCTTACATTAATGATGAATGACTGGCTAACCTGCACCAAGTGAGGATGATAACTCAGTATCTTTTGCGAATTTGTATTTCTTTTCAACATCAGAGAATGTTTATCACACAAAACTGCTTCCCATTGCTTACATTTGGAGTTATAGCGAAAATAACCAATGTGTTCCAAACGGATCAGTTGCAAATTTCCAGTCATAGTGGCAGATAAAAAGATATTATCCTGATCTCCGGCAATACCAATATTCTTCCAATTGTCCATGTTCAGTTCATTTTAATTCGGTTATATGTACTTATATTACCATTGTAAATACTCAAAAACTCCTTGATAGCCCGATGTTTAATATTATAAATATTATCTATCGTTTTATTCCATTTTCGGGCAACCTCCTCAGGTGTATATCCTTCAATAATCATTAATCTTAGGATATCCGCATAACGCTTGTTTTTCATCAAAGACATTACCCGTTTCACATCTATATCTACTTCAAGGTTCAGTTCTGTATTATAAGTATTCCTACAGGAATTTATCAATTCCTCTTCAGAATCCTTCTCCATCAGCACCATCTTCTTTTTGACGAAAAAATGCCATGATACAACAGAAAGCCACGTTTTCAGATGACAATCATTTATTCCTAAAAAAGAATCCAGTCTTTTCCTGTTTCCAGCATTGAGTTCCAGATATAGTTCGTTCACAAGTTCATCATATCCGACTTTACCATTGTAAAGTGAATACTTGATTTCATTCAATAAAAAATAGCATTCTTTATAAAAGAATTGATGAGTTACCCTGTTATCCAGATTTTTAAGGCCATGGATATAGTCATTATCACTCAATAAAGGGCTTTTAGTAGCATACGATTTCATAATGGTAAACCTTTAATTTACCACTTAATGTATTTTAGTCCTTCAAAGTAACCCTACTTTGGAAGAAAAATGTATTATTTCCTATTTTTTAGTGTCAGTCCAGCATAATAAAGCCTGCCCAGTAGAAAGGTTCAGGATAAGTTTGACGTATGAATGCTTTTGCATCTTCAAAAGCCTTTCTCTTATTCCAGCCGTTTTCTGTCAGATTTCTGTAAAAATGCACCATAAATTCTTTGGTAGTCCAATCACTCACTCCCCATAAACTCATCACTAAAGTTTGTACACCGGCCTTCTTAAAAGCACGCTGTAGGCCAAAAACTCCTTCAGAATTGATACTACCTAATCCTGTGTCACAAGCAGATAGTACGACTAAATCCGCACCTTTCAAATTCAGACGGGAAATATCATCTGCCGTCATAATGCCATCTAAAACACCTTCCGGTAGCATGGTTCCCTTCCACCCTGCATTACCACCGGACATGATCACACCGGATAACAACATTGCATTCTGATATCCTGCCAACCTTGATACATTCTCCGCATCCGTCGGAGTATAGTAGAAGCCATGTGTAGCCAAATGAATAATTTGAGGTGCCTGCCCATCCAAATGAAAGAAAGATTCCTCAGTACCCTGAGTTCCAGTATAAATAGTCGCATCTATCCGGCAGTCTCCCAGCAAATCAGCAATACTATTTACCTCCTCTTGGGTCATAGGAAGATAGCGATAAACAGAATCACTGACCATGGCTCCACCACGCAATGCAAAAAGTCGGGATATATCATATTTCTTACTTTCCGCATCCATAACGGACAAATCGACATCATAATATAACCCTCCGTACAAAACCGCACTTGTATGTCCAGTTTGTTGTAATTCTTGCCTGCAGATTTCTCTGGTAGAAGACAATCGTATAAAATGATACTGATCTCCCAATATAGAATCAGAGGTAACAGCTACAGATTCAAGAGATAGCTGATGTAAAGTACCAGCCGGAACATAATAAACGGTCTCACCCAGATGAATATAATGAGACAGTGATTCCCAACAAAGCTTCAACAAAGATTGAGAATAAGGGAAATGATAAAGACGGTCTGTTATATTATTTACAGTGTTATATAATGAGTCCAATTGATTCTGATTAAAAAGCGGAACCAATAAGGGATATTCCCACTCTTTCCTTAAAACATAAGCTGCATAACAATGAACGGAATCTAATTTAAAATCCGTAAAGTCAATGGCAACCTCACCTTCTTTCAAAGCATTTTTTATATCCTTATATTGCGTATTCAAGAACTGAGTATAGTTTCCATAAAAAGAGCACTTGCTTGCCAACTGTTTATCAATCTGATCAATCTGAGAATAAAGTTCATTGGCATTCTCTGTCCCCTTACCTGTAGCTCGCTCTACTTCGGTCAATCGACTTTGTAACAGTAGCATTTTATTATACAGTGCCAAGTCTTCTTCCGTGCCACTCTGCCGTAGTAAATTCCTCATAGACCTTTCAGACTCCAATAACAATCCTTTCGAAAAGACCAATGCATTATATGCATCGCAGGCAAAAGGCTCCTGCTTTACTCCTATTTTTACAGCATAAGCAGTCATATTCCATAATATATCAGAAAGATCATTCCAGTATTTAGTTCTGGCGTTCGTTGGCAAATATCTTAATTGCTTTTTAATAAGCTCTTTCAATAAAATTGCAGCCTGCCTGTAATCTTTGCATCCAACTTGCTTTTCATTGGTGAATCCTTCAATGTTGGCTAAATAGTAAAGTGAATTTGCATACTCCATAGACTGATCTCCATATTTAGATTTACACAAAACTGAATAATGGGAATAATTCTTTTTAGCGACAGCAAAATCTTTTTTATGATACCAACAATTGGCCATAGCCAGCAAAATATGCATTCTGCTATTACTATCTTCCGGATAACGGACAGACAGCAGACTGTCTGCATATTTATAATCAGCTATTGCCAAGCCGTATTCATCAAAGTTTGCATATAATAAACCTCTCTGTACATAATGACCGGCAACCGTTTCCATAGACACCGACTTCAGCTGATGACTCAGGAATAAGGAATCCATACAGCAAAAAGCACTATCCTTTAATCCCATTTTCTGATAAATATATGCACGGTTCCGGTAAGGAGAATAACGATTAGCTGACGCAAGACCAAACTCTGAAGCATAACAAGACAAACAACAGGTGTTATATTTTAATGCGTCATCATATTTTTTCTGTGCTATCTTCAGATCGCACAAGCGTAAACTGGTAATAAATAACTGGCTATTTCTTACCTCTTCCTGCAAATTGGGAATCAGACTTAAATTCTTTAAATAAAATGATTCTGCTAGTGCATCATTTCCCCACAAATTTTGTGCATTGTCCCCTCTTTCATAATTCAGTTCCATCTGAATATTGACATCGCCAACATTTGACATTAAAGAATCTAGCCTAAGTGACAATTGCAGATATTCCTCCCACTCTCCAAGCTCCTTCAATACACCACTTTGTCCTTTCAAGGCATCAGTCCACATAAGTGTATCAGGTATCTGCCGGGCAATGTTCACCACCTCGTTATACCTTTTCATAGCCTCATCAGCCGAATAGAATCTTTTTTCTATCTCAGCCATTTGCTTTAATACGGACATCTCATCTCCCTTATCAGAAATCTCCTGAAAAGATTTACGTGCTTCTATAAAACATCGGTATGCTTCTTTATTCTTATTCTGCAGTTTAAGAACACAACCTTCAAAGTACCAGCTCAATCCTATTTTCTGTATGCTTTTTATGCGCATCTCGCCTGTAGCAAACGTCAAACCTTGATGCAATACACTTCTCGCCTTTTCATAATCACGCTTTAATATCAGCTCCAAGGCACGTGAGTAGTAAGTCGAGTCCGGCTGCGTTTCGGTATACTGCCGGGCATTTACTTCGACAGTCGCCATTATGAATAATATATAAGTCACCCAACGTCTCATCTTAGCATCTTTTATCTAAGCAACATCCATAATGAATCCGCCTTATCGCGATAATCGCCTTCTTGTAATCTATACTGTTCTAACGATTCACGGACTTCATTATATTTTTTTTGCCCGATTAATGATTGAATACGTAACCACTCTAACTGATAAAGAACAATAGAGTCACATTCATGTACATAAACATCTTCCTCTGTCTTTATCTTTTTAGCTAGTACCAGAGAGTCTTCACTCCTATATACAATTCTCAAAGAATCTACTAAAATCAAAGCTTCATCATATTGGCTATCATTCAATAACTTCACGACATTCTGAGTATGTGTTCCCCCCCGTTGGTACATCCCCAAGTCTGATGGGATAGACACAGGGATAGACAAATGATCATCTCCTACATGAAAAAAGAAAACAACCAATACTAAACAAGCAGCCAAAACAGATACGATTCTTCCAATCTTGTAAACCTTGTTTCGCCTGGACCGTACTACATCCAGTGCTACCAAATGCTCTTTCATTGCACGTGTTTCAACTGCATCTATTATATCTTTCATCAATTCTACACGCTGGCGTAAAGCATCATCTCCTGCCAATATATTCTCAAAGGCATTCTTCTCACGATCCGTCATCTCTCCACGTAGGTAGCGATCTATTTTATTTAAAGTTTCCTCTTTCATGTAGATAAGGTTTCAAGTTATACATATTAAACTTTTCTTCAATACGCTTTTGCAATTGTTCCATACATTTATATTTCCGTGTTTTCAATGCATCCTTACTTGTATAATTATCTGACATCTCCATGATTTCATCGTAATTCTTTTGCTCGTAATAGAAAAGTGAAATAATCTTGTAGCAAGAATCGGGCAGGTTCATTACACATTCTGAAACAATTTTCGATTTCAAATCTTCCGTATGAGTAGTAACGTCTGCCTCACTCATCTTACTACTCAAAAGCTGTTCCATATCCCGTGCACTTACTTCTTTTTTTCTGAGATATTGGTTATAATCATTTTTGGTGATATCTATCAGATATGTCCGCAAACTGCATTTTAACAGATTTATCTCTCCAGCAGCATTTCTCTTGTAAATTTGATTATTTTGTACAAAAATAGAACAACGCCGGATCTCTTTCCAAAGTTTCACAAATGACTCCTGAAAAAAATCATCTTCCAGATTTTCTTCCTGAAACAGCTTCTTATAAGTTTTACGAAAATAATCTCTACAGTAAGTATGAAAATGATTAATCACTTTCATGTTTTCTTTTTGAATTTCCAGGATGTAAAATTCATCCGTATATAATTTAAATCCCCACATCAACTATTTTCCTCCAAATACATTAAAGACTTTATATCCGGATTGCCCAGTCAACACAGGAGTCTGCGGCAAGCTTCTCCGATTCTCATCCATAAATGATTTTATTAATTGGATTAATTGATCATTAGACAGTCTACCCAATGATTCTTTATATTTATACAAGCCATAACTCAATTTTCCATATCCATCCGGTAATTCTGTATTAGACTGATAATTCTTGCAAGCACTCAGCGTCAGCCAATACTCCGGAGTCTTTTCTTTTTTGACGACAAGAGCAGGATCAATGGGAATCACAAACTTCCTCTCCGTACCTCTTACACACTCCTTGCTTATATCTCTCGAAGAATCTCCACTATGGCATGCATCTACTGCTAGCAACAGATGTCCCGACGTTCCTATTCTATTATGTATATTTGTCAATAGCAAGCCGATCTCATCATCTACCAGATGTTTCTCTCCACGATCTTTATTACTATATTGCAAATATCCGTCATAAGGAATCCAAGCCTCATCCAAACCATCCTCTTCATCTCCGTCTATATCCGTCATTCGTTGCCCATGTCCGGAGAAATGAATATAGACAATATCACCAGCTAAACATCGTTTTGCCAGTTTTTGAAATTCAGAGACTATTTGTTTCTTGGTAGCTTGCTTATTCACCAACGTCTTTACATCATTATATTTATAGTATTTCAGCATTTCCACGATAATAGGAACATCCTTATCACCATGAACAGCAGACCAACTAGTATCTTCATATTCACCCAAGCCTATTACTAATGCTCTCTTATTCTGCGCTTGCAAATACAAAGAAAAGAATATGATAAATGTCACTACTAAAGATTTCTGATTCATAGTCTAAATATCAATGTCTAATTCATTTTCCAGCCTTTATTTCTAAATACAGATTTATATGAAGGACAAAAATCATCCTAAGCAAACAGTAATGTAAAAGCTAACATACTTAGAAAAGCCTGTTTCATCATATTATACTTTTCAATTTCTATTATAAGCCTTTTTTAAAGCATCTCTAGCCCACTCCAATCTAGTTTTAGCTTTATCTTTGGCGTCTTTTGCCCATCTTTGACGTGTTTTGGCTTTATCCACTGCATCTTTCGCCCATCTTTGACGGGTAGCTACCTTGTCCAAATTATTTCTATCTGCATAATATTCAGCGTCCTTCAAATACTTTTGCGCCTGATTATTATAATATTTTGCCTCCCGTTCATAACCTTCCGCCTGATTAAAATAGTACTTAGCTTCACGTTGATAACTCTCAGCCTGTTTCAAATAGTAATCGTTACTTTGGGAAAAAGCAGGCAATACAATCCATAATCCAACCACAAAAAAAATAAATAATCGTTTCATGTTAGTTCTATTTAAAAATATCCTCTTTATACTATTGAGCCATTCAATCTATTATTTCTAACATGAAGTATGAAAAATATTCCATTATTAAACAATCAACAATGATAATTCCAGGAGCGTGCGATAATTCTGCTGACTCCTGGAATTTTATATACCCCAAACGCCCGAATGCTAATACACAACAATCACATTATGCGTCAACTATATTGTCAATCGTATTCTGTGCTTCATGTGCCTGATTGATAAATAGCTGGGCTGTCACTGGTGAACCACTATCCATTGCATCCTGAGCATATCGCATACAATCATCATAATTGTTCTCCAATGATTGAATCGAATGTTGCACTGTCGGATTATTCAAATCATATCCAAAGGAATCATAATTGAAGCTAGACGGATTGAATGGTGAATTCATAGAAAATAATGAAGCATCTATAGGTGGTAATCCAACAGATGCAATCGCATCATCAAAAGTCAAATAAGGTGCTGTCGGCATCGTATCGAAAGCATTATACAATAATGTCATAGGATCTGTCGCTGCCATCCATGTAGAGGCATCTGGAAGATAATGACTATAATTGTGAAACATATCGAATGTACCATATTCTACTCCTGCTACAACAGGCAAATGATAGTCTTCACCCATACTTTGAAATGCTTCTACAGCGTTTGGAGTGGGAATATCCGTTGAAACCATAAAATGCTTTGAATCAGACCACGCATCCATAAACTGATCCATTGGATATGCCTGGGATTCTTGCCCTGTTCCAGGATCAGTCAATATGACCATTGGATTATTAGGGTCGGCCATATCTATTCCAGCCACAATTAGTGCATGATCAGGTGTATCACCATGGAAGAAATCATTCCACCACCCTAATAGTTTATTATCCCATAACTCACCACTATCAACCCCCACAATAACCTTATGCCCCTGTGCCAGTTCATTTGCTAAGTCAAAGACATTTGCATTCACCGTTTGAGTACATGGGATACCAGCTTCTGCCAGCAGTTTACCAACATCTCCCATTTGAGTACCTGTTCCATCACCTGAATACCACCCGTGTTCAATAGAATATTGCACCAGCTGATCTTCAGAAACTGGAACTCCGAAATCATTTAAAATAAGTTGCTGGGATTTAATAGCACAGGTATCAGCATATTCCTGTTGAATTGAATTGTTTTCTAAAGCTGCCATAATACAATTTTATTTTTTAATTAATACCATATTCATTTAACTTAGTCCCCCAATAACTATCACCAACTGAAGCTGCTACAATTGCCGTTGACCAAGCTCCCATATCATCTTGTGTATACCATGTTCCATTGGGAAATATCTTGAAGTTGTCTGCCGAGTATCCTGATGCATAATCCCCTTGCGGATGATAACAGTTAATGATAGAAGAACCATCTGTATAGTTGGTAAGCGTAGCTCCTTCTGTTATCCATAATAAACCAAGTTGTGGATGAACATATTTAACCTTTACTAATCCCGAGAAATCGGTCATAATAACAATTAATGCCCGATAAGTTATATAACTAGCATCAGTCCATTGCACTTCTACCATCCTATAAATAGATGGGGAGGATTCAGAAGTGGAAGATGACGATGAAGTATCATCACTTTCCGATGAATCATCCGCCGTAATATCCACATCAGTGTCATCATACGTATCAGTATTGTCATAACCATCATTCGCCGCAGTTTCAGCAGCAGAACTTGATGGTCTAACAGTCGCTGCAGGTGCTGTATATGTGTAATCCGAACTTGAAGATTCTGAAATAGCATAGCCACATATTCCAAGAATTATAACTGCTACAATAGACAAAACGACCTTCCAAATACCCAAATCACCAGATGCATCCAAATTGACGCCACATCCTCTACAAAACTTTGCTTCGTTAGGATTAGTAACCTTACATTTTTTACATATTTTCATCTCCATTTTTTTAACCATTCTTAAGAACCCTCTTTCACAACTTCAACTGAATCCATATTTGTATCTTTTCTTCCTGCAAGAGAATCTTGCAATTGTTCAATTATTTGGTTATACTCATTTCTCTGATTGATTATCAGTCGGTTTTTTATTTTCAGCTGCTCTTAAAACAAATGAATTGTCTCTCTTTGATTGATCAGTTCTACGTTTCGAGAACATAAAAGTGCCACTGATAAAATCAAACAAAGCATAAACAAGCCCACTATAATCCAAACACTTCCCAATACATAAGTTTTTTTTTTAATTTTTATTCCCCCAATATTGATGTATTCTTCAGAATTATTATGAGATGCAGATGAAAAATAATCACATGACTTTTTGTATGCGGTACTATTTTCGTCCAAAGAAGGTATGGTTACTTTTTGTTGTTCAACATGCTCTGTTTGCACAGATGTAGTACAGCTATTTTTACCATCTTTTACTAACGGAGCACCACACGTCGGGCAATAATAAATAGTTTTTTTTGTTGATGGACTTTGTTCATCTTGACGGAGCTGTAGGAATATAGCAGAATAGTTATCATGCGATTTTTCATCACACCTTTTTTTCAATCGCGAAGTACGTTCTTCAAATATTCCTTCGTTCAAAACAAGTTCTATTTCATTATCACGAAGTGCATCGTTCACTCCATCAGTACATAATAATAAGTAATCACCACCTGCTACATCCACAAGTGTATCTATCGTCATTTCGATTTTTTCATCTTTGCCAGCCTGAACACTACGTGTGAGAATATTCTTCTTAGGACTATTAAAAGCTTCTTCTTCTGTCAATATTTGATTTTCTACCGCTTCCGCAACCATAGAATGATCTCTAGTACGGAATTTGATATTGCAACGATTATCTAACCAATAGCATCGACTATCCCCAACGTGCCCCACTAACACATTATAACGGTTCAATGCCACCACAACGAGAGTTGTACCCATACGACGTTCATCGTGATAAGTATCAGCGTTGTTCAATTGTTTGACAGCAAAATCAAGTGCTCCTTGAAGTACATCGGGGGTATATTCATCTATTTGTAATTTTTTAAGATAATCAAATACGCTCGTTCCAACAATTTCACTGGCAATTTCCCCATGCCCATGACCTCCCATGCCATCACAAAGCACAAAAATCCGATCCTGATTACAACAAGGGTAAATGAAGTCCTCATTTCCTTTGCGATATTTTCCTATTTCAGAAAAACTTGCACAATTTATAACTTGTACCATAATTCATTTTATTAATATTAATGCTATAATGATCTAAGAACTTTTCCATATTTCACGCAGAACGCCACCCACTCCCACTATCACTCCCGTCTTTCCAACCATGTTAAACACATATATCAGATATATTGCCAATGCAATTATAACAATAGAAAAGACTACTTTTGCAACCGTACCAGTTCTTTCTGATTGTATTCCAGATGGAGAAGATTCTTTCACTTTGGGGCCGCCAGATTGTATCAACAACATCCTACACCATCTGCAATATTTCGCATCAATGGGATTATCCGTATTGCATTTACTGCATCTTTTCACCATAATACTACGCTTCTACGTAAGCTATCTCTTTTGATCCGCAATAACAGCAATAATTGTTCTTGTTATCATTAAACTCTGAAGGCAGAGAACGGTAACAACTTTTACATTTCCAACGTTTAGATACCGAAGAAGTAAATATGTATCCACAATAACAGGAGGAATTCCCGAGCGGACTTTCCCTTCCACATTTAGGGCATTTCTTTGTTACTTCGGATATTGCTATTTGCTCCTTTCCGCAATATGGACAGTATCGAACATTCTCTGCAATTTTTTGATGGCAAGCAGGATTAATACAAACCCTCTCCTTTTTATTACCTATTCCTTCCAATGCCAATTTCAATTGATTAAAACTAGCAAACCTTTTGTTGGGATTCTGTTCTGTGCATTTATCAATAATAGTAGCAAAAGGTTCCACTGTTACTTCAACAGAAGGATCATCTGTACCTGTCAATAAAAAGTGCAACGTTTTACCAAAAGAATAGATGTCAGAAGCTACTGTCAGTTTGCCACCTACTTGTTGTTCAGGGGAAGCATAAGCGAGCGTCCCTTTAAATGTAGACTCTCCTGTTTCTGTTTTGGTAGTGTACATCTCTGCACCTTCTACAATGTCTGCATTCTCGCCTATAATTTTGGCTATACCAAAATCTATTATTTTAATATATCCGTCTCTGGTACGAAATAGATTATTAGGTTTTATATCTAAATGCAAAATATGTTTATCATGAGCATATTGCAAACCTTCTATTACTTGATAACATATCTTTTTCACTGAGTCCGGAAGAATTCCATTAGGAGTTTTTTCTTTAACAAATTTCTCTAAATCCATTCCATCAAGCCAATCCATCTCAAGAACGGTATACGTTTCTCCAGTCTCATCATCAACATAAGTGAAAGCATTCAATGCTTTGATTATATTCGGATGATCCAGACTCTTAAGTATTTGAATACCCTTCAGGAAGCGTTGACAAAGTGCCGGATTGTTTACCGCCTTATCTGGACGGACTACTTTAAAAGCACGACAAAAACCTGAACTATTCATTCCTTTATATACTACGGCCATTCCACCTTGTGCCTTTTCTACAATTCTATATCCATTTATTTCCTTTGGCATAATCTTTGGTTTTTAATATTATTATAGAGTTATTTTTATTATTATTTCTATCACTTACCAATAAAAAATATTCATTTACCGTTTTTCGACAATAATAAAGTTCAAAAGAAAACAGATATTGTTCACTTTTTAAACTGAAATCTTGTTACACCTGCTTGGATGGTGGCTCCATCCACTAATGCTATATTTCTAGGTGCAAAAGGTACATTCAAGTTCAAAGCCAACCTATCATTAATTATAGTAGCCTTTTTTTGACTCATTGTAGTTACCAAATATTCATAATGTCCTGACGAGTTTCTGGATACATCAATAGTAAAGTGTTCCCGACTCATAGCCGGGTCGCTAAAACTAAAATCCTGCTCACTACTCCGTCCGAAAGTATTCACGCCTTCTTTTAATTGACAGACCTCATTCCCACAAATCAATATTCCAATCTGTTCTTCCGCCATAGAAGGCTGTTCTTGTTTATCCAGCAACCTTTCTATATAGGCAATTCCCCCCAAGCATACAGCATAGTTATGATTATATTCCCCATTAATTCCGGTCATACTACGAATGATACGCACCTCGGAAGCATTATGGGAGGCAAGATGTTGTCGAAGCTTTTCACTGACTAAAGGAATTGATGTGGATCCACCTACCAATAAAACTTGATTTATATGCGTCCATTCTTTATGAGCCGTTTTCAACATTGAATCACAAGCACTTAATGTGAGATCCAGTTTCTCTCCAATCAAAGCATTCAGCCCTTCCCTATTAAGTGAGAAAAATTCATCATTTGAAAGCATGATAGTCCCACTGGGTGATGCTGATAAGCTCTCTTTCAATTTTTTACAAGCCTCATAGTCATTCCATCGTTTCTCCCGGACTAGAGGTTTATCCATGTCCTTTGCTTCTTTCTGAGCCTTTTTATAAACAGCTGCATCGAAATATTGTCCACCACATTTCACTCCACTATTACATCCCAAAAAAGTTGGGTTGTCTACTTCTCCCATATCCATCAATGCAGGATCGAAAGTGCCGCCTCCAAGATCATAAATTAATGATAAACCTGCCGAATGACTATCATTGATGTAAGCATAGTGCCAAGCAGCGGCTTGCGGTTCCCGCAAAAACTCCACCGTCGTAAAACCAGCATCTAAGGCGGCCAACCTCATGATATCTTTACGCGAATCTTGCTCTGTATATATAGCCGGAATCGTAAGAATTACTCTATCCAAACGTGCTCCATTATTTTCTACTTCAGAGCATCCTTTGATGTATCTAAGTATTTCAGCTACCACCTTTTGGTAATCCACCCCGTTACAATCCGGTGAATTAGCTATATCCAGCTTAAACTCCTGCAAGAAACTTTCAGGATAATGTGTTTTAAAGCTCTCCGCATTTTGGCATACCACTATTTTATCCCTTGACAGTACACATGCAACTGTAGGGAAAAAAGGAACATTGTTAGGCGATACCAATTTCGGCCTACCATCTATTTCAATAGCAGCTGCTGAATTACATGTTCCAAAATCTATGCAGACCCAATTACCCATATACTTTCTATCAAAAATCAGTCATTTATTATGTTCATAAACTAACACTTACACTACATCGATATCATAATAGCCCAAATGGATATAAAGACAGCAAAAATCATCAGTATAATCCATATCCACTCATAATTTCGCTTCAGAATTTGCCCACAATAACGGCAGTACTTTGCATCTACAGGATTATCTGTGTGACAATGTATACATTCCATATCAATACTATTTTAGCTCATTTCCATAAATATCCATAATATATTGACGTCCGTTTTGCCGTACGTTCAGAATCTGTCCTTCAATTTTCCATGATAACCAATCATAAATTGCCGGAAGTTGTATCTCATACCGCCGAACACTATATACACCAAACTTTTTATTCTTCACTATAAAAGCATAATCATCATTCACAAAATCCAATTGTATGTAATCCGCTTCTTTAAGAAGTCTACTCTTGACGTATCGGTTGGGGAATGATTTATCAAAGAGTTTGTATTTAAAAGAAACATAAGCAATGACAAAACTGCAAACAAAACCGCCTAATCCAAAAAAAACTTGGACAGATAGTGGCTGAACAAAAAACACAATAATTCCTCCAATAGCCATAAAACAGCCGATAACAAAAAGAAACTCTAATAAATATAATAAAAGAGTAGCCCCTAACGAGCTTTTTAACGTTATCATAGTAGTGGGCATAAAACCAAGCTCTGATAATCTTTCAAAAAAACTTTCTAATTGTAGAACATTACCACATACGCGACAATATTTTGCATCATCCGGATTATCACATCCACAGTTATTACACTTCATAATTATTACTTTTCTATCTATCACATTATTATATCAGAACGAGTTAAAACTCTTTAGCTATTATACAAGAAGGCACGTGCTTGATTATACTGATAATCCATCTCCTGCAATTTTTTACGCAAATGTGCATAAGAAGACAAGATCACACGTTTCCATTCTTTTTCATCAGGATCAAATTCATCATTGAGTTCTTTTCTCCAAAAACCCTCACGCTGGTAAGCATACTTTATCATATCTTGGGCAGACATATTTTCGCCCGAAAAGCCTAAACGTTCAGGAGCAGAAGAACCATGTTCACCACAGAGACGAAAGAATTCTTCAGCGACGTCATCAACAAGTTCTATTTTACGACAATATATCTTATTCAATAATTCGTATTCATTATGTTCATAAACCAACGCTGAAAAGATATCTGCTATACGTTGTTCTATGCGATTCAAAAGCTGGCGTTCTATTTGTCCGCCATCAGACGCTCTTTCTTCATGTATGACATGTACTAGATTTTGATAAATGCTCTCGAGCTTGATAAGTTTAGCACGCCCTCCAAAATGATTATGAAGTACTGTCATGAACTCATGTGCACCACTTTCGGTATAAAGTAGTTTCTTTGCCCCCAAAAGATTCGCATCAGGCTCGGTTTGTATATAGCGAACTATCAAATCAATGGCATACAAATCTAGTTTCATCAATAACTCTTTACGCTGCATCATATTAATGGAAACTTCATAATCCGGATCTACAAAATCTGCTGCCGACATCATCAGACAGGGCAATAAATCTTTATCTTTGACAGCTAACTCTCGTACTAATCCAAACTCTTCCTCTGTCATGGTAGAAGCCCGCATAAACAGTAAAGATGAAATAGGATAAATATTAAACAGAGTTTTACGCAACATGGGATTATTTGCCAAAGTATTAGCTGCCATACGTTGCCCTATTTGTAATGCCGTCCAGCTATGCTCTGCATCTTCCATCCATAAAATGTCTATTTTGGAAAGAATCCCGATTGCATTAAGTGGATTGAAATTCCCTCCCCGATTGAAATCCTGAACAACCTTAAGAGTATTTTCCGCCACAGAATTAGTAAACAACATAATCACCGCATCAGGACGGACATGCTTTAAGAAGTCGAGTGTATTTTGAGAATCCTGCCCACGAACAGCATCCAACCCGGGAGTATCTATGATATTTATCTCACGTAATATTTCAGCATCGTCAAACGTTTCAATGTAACTTACATTATTCAGTAATTCCTTCCGCCCGTCACTTTCTATTGTCCATCGGAGGAATTCCTCCGGTTTTCTATAAGAATCCGGAGAACCATCTTTATGATGAATAATAATATCAGATTCCGGTGCTCCATATTTCAGCCAACCAACATTATAAGTCACCTCCATTTGTCCCGTTGCCATCACTCCATCTTTTCCTAAAATCGCATTTACAAGAGTAGACTTGGATGAACTGATCTTACCAATAATTGCCAATTGCATAGGTTCATGCAGTTTTTTTATGGAACGTTCCAGCGTTTCATGTAAAATAGGTAACGACCCGGACGGAATGGTCTTAAACAACTCATTCAGTTCTATTTCTATAGCATTTATATTATAACCTTCTTCCATAAATCACTAACAAATAGTCTCATTTGGATCCTGACGCAGTTTTTCTTCCTTATTTTCATGTGCCTGAAACGGATTAGAAAGGATTAGATCAATCATGTGTTTTTGAGTGACTAAAGGATTCATCAGCCGTTCCAGTTCCATTTTACGAGATAAAATCGTTTTTTGATTTTGTGAAAGTTTATTCAAATCAGCCATTAATGTTTGTAGGGTTGTTTGCACTTCCTGCACACGTTGTGACACTACCTTAATCCAAACCTGCTGAAATTCAGTAAAACGACTTTCAACAAAAGTACGCAACTGTTGCATAGCCACAGTTATTTGAGGTTGGTATTGCTCTCGCAATTCCGCTACTTTAGATGCACGGACCGTATCAGAGTGGCTCTTTGCAGCGATGCCCAGCCCCACGGCAATAGGGATAAAAAGAGGAAGGCCGAATCCAAAAACACCAGCTAAGGAGCCCACAACCAAATTAGTTGCAAAACCAGCACCCATACCAGGAACAAGAGACATCAAACGTCTGTGAATAGGTACCTCATTTTCTGCATTTACTTCCATTATTGAGTAAGAAAAATCTTTCACTTGATATTTCAACATTCCCTGAAATTCTTCTATTCGAGATATGCGATCGAAAGCATGTCGAAGTTCTAACACTATTTCGGCACCAAGTGATTCCAACGCCAAGTTCAACTGTTGTCCAATCCACTTACCACCGTTCTCTTTAGTCGCCTGCTCGCTCTGCAATAGTTTATTTAATCCATTGGAAGAGAATAGTATACTTTGCTCATTCAAATGATTGATTACTTCTTCACGAACTTCTGTAATTTTCTGTTGAATTTTAATCCGGAATTCAGATGACGGGTTATTCAAGTCATATAACTGTTTTTGAATAATTGTTTCCTTTTGCTTAAGCTCCGTCAGAACTTTCGGATCCGGCATTTTTATCTGGGTTAGCTGAATCTTTATCGGCTCAATGACTTGCTCTAGTAAATCTGAAAAGTCATCACGAATATTCCTTATTATATCTTCTTTATAAGCAACCATCAGACGCTGAAGCTCCGAATCGATCAAACTAAAATGTGATTTCTCGTACATCTTCTCCACATGAGTTTGATTAAATGCCTGTTTAAACTTTGAAGACACTGCTATCACATTCGGCTCTTTAGAAGTGGAAGCATGATTCTGAATCTTTTGCACAGTATCTTGTTGTACTTCAACAACCTGCTCCGGAGTTTTCAAATCACATTTATTGATAATAATCGCACTATGTTTAGCATAACGGGTTACCTTCTGATTGTAAAAATCAAGTTCTGTAGTTGTCAAAGGTTCATTGACGTCTGTCATAAAAAGAGTTATATCCGCTTGTGGCAAAAAATAAGTCGTCAAGAAAGCATGTCGTGGGTCCAATCCTCCAACCCCTGGAGTATCAATCAAAACCAGTCCATTTTTCAGGCATTCCAATGGAAGTTCTATTTCCAAATAAAGTGTATTTTGTACTTGTTCAGCACGTCCCACAGTATACTTTTGAATGTCAGCATAAGGAATTTCCGCCTTTTGAACATGAGACAAGTCACCAAAATATCGTATTACCCGTTCTGCATCTCCATATCGAATGATAGAGACCACCGAAGTACATATATCTTGGTCTACGGGACAAATATTACGCCCAATCAACGCATTTACAAAGGAAGATTTGCCCCGTTTAAACTCCCCGCAAATAAGAACTTTTACTTCTGTATTCTGAATCTGCCTGATCCGTTCTTGAATCTTGGCAAGTGAATCTTTTCTATTTAGTCGCTCCAAAATTGGAGTAACAGCGGTAATTACACCAGTTATTTTTCTTATATCTTCTTCAACCATAATTTATAAATTTCAACTATTTATTATACTGTCGGCCCTCCATATTCATTATAAAAATGATCCCCTTTCGTACAAAGCAGAACAATATTATAGATTGGTATCAATATGTACCAACCGCTTACTCCGACATCATGCATTCGTCTCACTGCGACAGCCAAGGATGGAATAAGTACAGCCAAAGAATAAATAGTTCCGACAAATGGTATAATCGAAAGAAAAATATTAACTAAAAAGAAAGACCAATATTCTTTTCTACTGGCCCGTCCCTCAAATATCGCATATTTCTTCATAGCATATGCATAATATTCAAATACATCTTTTTCCTTGGATACACTTGATTGAATACTATGGCCGCAATAACGACAAAAATGCGCGTCTCCTGGATTTTCTATTCCACATTTAATACATTTCATTATTCATTTACATTTACTCCAACTACATAAATCAATCATCATAGGGAAAATAAGGAGCCGAACTGTCATATTCATCACCCGCATCATTGCTATCCAAGCAAAACAAATATAACAAATACAGAGAACCTATAATTGGAACTAGGCCTGCGAGAAGCATCCATCCTGATTTTCCGACATCGTGTAATCTTCTCACCGCTACAGCCACACTAGGCACAATAACAAGAATTACATATATCACAGACAATATACCCGCCGAAACCAATGCCAATATTAAGGTCACTAAAAAATTGAAAAGAATAAAATTCCAATACTCTTTCCGGCTTGCACGCCCCTCAAAATTTCCATAATTCTTCCAAACATGAAAATACCAATTGTAATCTACATTATTATCCATAAATCGTAATATTAGAATTAAACATTTATATAATAACTTATTAAAAGCCCACAAATAGGTAATAATTAACCCTCTACAGCATTTCACTAGTTAAAAAATTAGTTATCAACAGAAAAACAGATTACCTATATATAAGGTAATTATCAGTTCTTCTTTTTAATATAAGAGACGATAACTCTAAAATTCTATCAGTTCATCTTTCTCATTTATCACTCTCCTAAATCGTCAAAATTAAAGTAGTAATCATCAATACAATATTTATATTCGTATGTTGGATGATTATGATTATAAAAAACATTGGCTTTAACTTCCAATTCTTTCTCATCATCTGTTTTTCCTTGTGATCGATAGACAGCTATATAAGAATTGTCTTTACAGTATATATCATAATAGAATATTGTTTGGATAGATGTCCATTCCAATAAATATTTATCATATCGCAAACATACAGGTTGAATTGTAGCCACAAAACGGCCATGGTCAGGAGTACATGATATTGACACCAATACCACAATTACTACTAACATAGATTTTAATGTTCTTCTTATAGTATTCATTCTTCTAAGATTTTAAATTCTAAACACACTGCCATCTTTCTCAAATATACTATGACGATTTTAATTGTTCATAAATAGCTATGGCAACTATTATTGAAATGATAACGGCTATAGTTATGTTAACTCCTGAAGATGCAAACTTATTAAAGACCACCCATCCTGCTCCAATACAGAAAACAAGTATCAAAACAATACCCCATCCTGAAATTTTTTCATTCATACTCATATACAATTCAATTTTTAAATACCATTCAGCGAAATATAAACGCAAAAAGCGCAGACCCAATCGTCATCCGTCCCCAGGTATCGCCAAACACCCACTGCACAAATGAACAAATTTGTCTACGCTTCGTTATATTATAAGAAGAGTCATACCACCCAACTTTTATCCACGCAAGATAAAAGAGAGATGTTTAGATATTCAGGTTATAATAATAGAAGTTACAGACCGTTTGACTTCATTCTGGCAGTTCTTTCAATTGGCGATTTCAGGGAACCGGAACTAGCTTACGCTCGATAACTAATATTTCATTTAAACACAGATAAGTCTCTTTAGACTTATCATCATTCGCAAAGATAATGCGAAAAAATAATTATGCAAATAAATTCTTCATTTATCTGATAAAATAAGAAAGCAGCACGATAATCAGTATTAGCTTTTAACAGATACAAATATCATGCTGCTAAAATGTTGTCCTTGTGCAGTCCTTTCATTGGCGATTTCAGAGACCAGGACAAACATATTTTCCATATTCTAGTTCACTGCATCATCTTTACAAGTCTCAAATATAACGAATAATATAGCAGGGAAAAATTACAAAAGTCCCAATCATGCCTAAACAACCCAAAAGCGGTACTATTGATTCGAAAAACATGTCTATCATGACATTTTTTATTTTGCAAATTATAACAACAAAAAGATAGCATTCGTTACAAATATATTATTTACATCTTTCATCTTTCACCTTAAGTCATAAAACATCCTATTTATCGCACTTTCAAACCATTGACAGTTCTTTTTCAATCTATCACCCAATCTTTCATCTTTCACCACTTATCACTTTCAAAGGAACAGCTATTTCTTTCCTGAACTATTAATAGATAAGTTCCTTTTCATTAAATATAAACTTCCTTTTCATTAATAGAAAACTTATTCCTCACCTGATTCAAACTATAAATGCAAGTTCCGTTTTTATAAATGAAACTTGCGTTTATAAAAACAGAACTTGCATTTATATAATCAAAGCTTTCATTTATAGATTGCAAACAGCCAAAAGAAACTTCTCTATTAGACGAAAGAAACTTTGCATAGGAAAGAAAGGAAGTTTTCTATTAATAGCCAATGCAAGAGATAGTACATAAGAAGAGTCCAATAAAGAGTAGATTATATATTTGGAGAGTCCAATAATAAAACATACCTTTACTCGCCTTTTAAATAAAGAGACATAAACAAAAACACATCTATCATGAAACTTACTTTGATGCGGGACAACGGAGAAACGACAACCATGCGAACGTTGGACATAAACATACAAATAGAAACGATGAAGCATGAAACGAAAGCCCAGCCAGTCAGCAACCTACGCACGAGCATCCGTTACGCATCACCGGACAGCAAACTGGACGACGTCAAGAAATTGGCCAAAGTTGTCCCGGCTGCCACTTTTCGTAAAACAGTCAACGGTATACAGATGACCGGATATAACGGCATTATACAAATAGAAGTGAATCATCTCGCCAACCGGATGGAAGTAAACCGGGTGAAGCAGGAAGCGGCCGAACTTTCACATACATTCGCAGCCTTTATGGGTTCCGGAGGACATTCCGTAAAAATATGGATACGATTCACACGTCCCGATAAGTCACTTCCTCAAAAACGGGAAGAAGCGGAAATATTTCAGGCAAATGCCTACAGAAAAGCGGTCAGCCTATACCAGCCCGCCCTTTCCTATGCTATCGAACTGAAGAATCCTGCTCTGGAACAGTTCTGCCGACAGACTTATGACCCGGAACTTTATTACAACCCTGAATCTACCGTGATTTATATGCGGCAGCCATTGGAAATGCCTTCGGAAACAACTTACAAGGAAGCTGTGCAAGCAGAAGCATCTCCATTCAAACGGTTGATTCCGGGATATGACAGTTTCGACACATTATCCGCTCTCTTCGAAGCTGCTTTAAACAAGGCATATCAATCACTAAGCGAATTACAGCCAAGGATCCATATTCATTCCGATGAAGACCTGAAGCCTTTGCTGGTTCAGGTAGCGAAGAACTGTTTTCAGGCAGGAATACCGGAAGAAGAGACGATCCGTTGGTCCACCGCCCATTTCTATACAAAGAATAAAGAATTCCTGATCCGGCAAACCATACAGAATGTATATACGTGCGAAAAAGGTTTCGGAAAGAAATCTCCCTTATCAGCAGAACAGGAACTGGAATTTCGGACGGAAGAATTCATGCAACGCCGATATGAATTTCGCTACAATACGATGACGACAGTTACGGAATACCGCGAACGAAACACGTTTTGTTTCTGTTTCCGCCCCATCAGTAACCGTATACGGAACAGCATCGCAATGAACGCACGCCTGGAAGGGCTTAACCTATGGGACAGAGACGTCGTCCGGTATCTGGACTCCGACCGTATCCCTATTTTCAATCCTATTGAAGATTTCCTTTTCAGGCTGGACATCCATTGGGACGGACGTGACCGGATTCGGGAACTGGCAACCCGGGTTCCTTGCAACAACACCCACTGGCCTGACTTGTTTTACCGCTGGTTTCTGAATATGGTAGCCCACTGGCGTCAGACAGACCGGAAGTACGCCAATTGTACTGTACCGTTACTGGTCGGTCCGCAGGCATACCGAAAATCCACCTTTTGCCGAAGTCTGCTTCCACCTGAATTACAGGCTTATTATACCGACCGCATTGATTTCAGCAATAAGCGGGATGCCGAACTTTCTCTAAATAGATTCGCACTCATCAATATGGATGAATTTGATCAGAACCGAGTGAGCCAGCAGGCATTTCTGAAACATATTCTTCAAAAACCGGTTGTCAACGTCCGGCGTCCGCATGGCACCGCTACTCAAGAGATGCGCCGATACGCATCTTTCATTGGGACAAGCAATCACAAGGACCTACTGACTGATACTTCCGGCAGCCGACGCTACATCGTCATTAACGTGACCGGTCCCATCGACTGCTCCCCCATTGATTATGAGCAGCTTTATGCACAAGCCATGCACGACTTATATAGAGGAGAGCGATATTGGTTCAACACGGAAGATGAAAATGTCATGACGGAGAATAATCAGGAATTTCAAGTCATGCCGGTTGCCGAACAGTTGTTTCACGAATATTTCCGAGGGGCAAAAGAAGGAGAAGAATGCGAGCAACTCCTTGCCATTGAAATACTGCAACAACTACAACATGACAGCAAGATTCATGTATCTATCTGCAGTATTGTCCAGTTCGGAAGAATATTACAAAAGAACAAAATACCTTCTTTGCATACGAAACGCGGTAATTTCTACAAAGTAATACGAATCAAGCCGGGAAGAGGATAAGTTTGCAATAAAAAATATCCAGTGAAAGATGACAGATCAGTGACAGATCATTTTACATCTATCACCAACGTACAACTACTATAGACAGGGAGTTTCAGCAGAAGGTGAAAGATTGAAAGATAAAAGCATAAAGAAAAGCTTTAGTGGAGGGAGTATAGATATAAGACGAAACATCGTCTAACAAATTTTCGTTCTACTTAAATTGAGAAATAGACTCATTTAAATGGAGCCTGCATTCAACTTTAGTAGAACGAAAATGGTCATGTAGATTAAATAAATTATTTATGAAAGAACCGAAAATAAGTATAGCGTCATAACAGATTACCTTTTACGATTCTCCGTTTGACAGGTTTAGACTAAACGAATAGTACTTATTTTGCTTTTTTCTTTTTCTTCGCGTTATCCTTCTTACGCATATCCTGGTATTTCTTATATTGTTCATCGGTCAGAATGCTTTTTATTTTAGCATCTATTTCCTGCCTTTTCTTTTGCATTTCTTCCCGCGTAGGTCTTTCATTCGATTTATTTTTCGCAGGTCTCATTTCTTCCATTGCAGCTTTGAAATCTTTGGCCTGTTTTTCATTCAAGCCCAGATCGGCAACAATCTGTTCCATACGTTTCTCTCTATCAGCCTTTCCATTCTGACGATTTTGAGCCATACATACAGTTGAGCCAATCAATAACGCAACTGCCAAACTTAAAATTTGCTTTCTCATCATTTTAATTCTCATATTAAATAAGTTATGTATGTTAGACCTCACAAATGGGTGAAAGTTAATTCGATGATGAGGTTAAAACTGTTTTTTCACATTATTTATCAAAGGGCAGCTAGTATCACATCGAAAAACGAATAAACGTTTTCTTATCCGGTAAAAAAACAGCAGCATCCAGTTTATCGGTTTAGAAATATTATTTTTATATTTGCAGGAAACAGATCAAAAGCTTGACATACCCTTATGCAAACCTATTACAAAACCGATTAATAATTAAAACGATGAGAACACTTTTCTTTATTCTGCCATTTATCTTTATCACTACGGGATGTATTAAACAGAATACAGAAAAAAGTGATATTTTGACAAAAGAGGATATAGCCAAATTTGACAGTTTATTTAATGCCTGGGAAAAAGAAATACACAACAATCCCAAAGTACAATTAAGTTCAAGTACCCGTGCTTACACCATTTTACCCCAATTCAAAGAGCTAAAAGCTATGGGTAAGAAAATTATCCCATGTATCATAGAACAGTTTGAAAAGGACAATAACACTTTTTTTGCTTTACCTCTTTATGACGAATTACAAGATAATGACAGCCTAAAATCTCACAGAGAAACAAGCGAACAAGATAAAGTGAGCGAGATTGTGCAGAAATTCAGAGAACAGGAAAAAAGAAAGATGTGGGAAGAAGCTAATAGCTACAAGACGTCTATAACCGACACTACTTTCCTGAAGACAAGAGGGACGATGTCGTATGCTGCAATAGATTTATTCACGGGACGAGGTTTCAATAAAGATTACGCATTTAATCAGGTTGTCTATTTGAAAGCCTTACAAAGAGCCCAGAAACATCTGTCTGTCGTAAATGGTCAGTTGGCATGCGACTTAAAGTCAGGTACAGAAATATATATTTCCGAAGATTTATACCTATTTATCACCGACCTTTTTAAGGATTGGAATACGTGGCTGGAATCGGGAAAATATGAGATAATAAAAGACGAACAAGGGCTTTATACAGTGTTACCTAAGAAAACCAACCAATCATCGCAAACGAACTCCGTCACATTGCGACCTATTCCCCGTGACATTCCGACTGGAGAGGACATAAGTCCCGCTTCGCTTTCTATAGAAACAGAACACGATCATTATCCGCTATCAACTACAGAAGTAAAAATAACCATCACCAACCACTCTCACTATGAATATGAGTGCGAATTTCGGTATGACCAACGAGTTACGAGGAGTAGAAAAGAAAAACGGAGAGAGTATTTCTACTTTCTCCGCTTCAGTACCCAGACCCGGTACAAGTCATAGAAATCATAGGAAAACAAAAGAATTTATTTTCCTTATTATCAGTTATTTGCATATTTCCTATTTTCTCCATTTTTGCCCTATTTTGCCCGTTTTCTGTTATTCAGTACACTTTTAGTACACTTTGAAATCTCATTTTCTTTTGTATCTTTGCAATATCGGAAAACAAAAGAAAATCAACTATTTAGTGTAATAACTCGGTTACGGTACCTAAATCGGGATAAAACCTCTAAACAATGGCAAAGTTAGAAAATAAAACGAAAGAGAACCCCAAGCTGGAGCAAAATAAGCTCTCGGACGGTAGAATAAGCCTTTACTTAGAGTATTATTTAGGTAGAGAAGAAAAGCCCGTATTAGACGAAAACGGTAATCAAGTATATTACGATAGTGGGAAAATGCAAGGCAAGCCCAAGTTTGCAGTAAAGCATAACAGGCGAAAAGAAAACCTTAGTCTGTATCTGATAGATAAGCCCCGTACTCCTGCGGAACGTCAGCAGAACAAAGAAACGTTGGAGCTTGCCACAAAGATACGGGCAGAGCGTGAACAGGAATTTAAGGAAAGTATGTTGGGGTATCGGTTGAAAAAAGATAGAACAGTCAATTTCTTAGACTATTTCCAAGCTTATATCAACAGTTATACTAAGAAAGATATTCGCATGGTACAAATTGCGCTTAGCCGTTTTAAGGACTTCTTAAAAGAGCAGTACCCTATGAATGAGTTTAGTATCAAACCGGAACTTATCACCAAAGAAATGATGGAGCAGTTTGTAGCCTACCTGCAATCCCGAAGTGTGGGTGAGGGTGCTAAAAGCATTTACCAGCGTTTCAAGAAAGTTATTCGATATGCGATTGACCACGATGTAATGTTGAAAGACCCGTGCAAAAGTGTTACCTGCAAAGTAGATAGTCAAATGCTTCGGAAAGATGTACTTTCTCCCGAAGAAATACAAAAACTGGTGGCTTGCCATTACGATAATGAAAATCCGAATGTCAGACGGGCTTTTGTCTTCTGTCTGTATTGTGGACTGCGTTTCTGCGATGTAAAAGACCTTACTTATAAAAATGTGGACTATGCTAACCGATTATTGAAGTTTGAGCAAAGCAAGACCAAGGGGCATTCTGCCAGTAGCGGTGTAGTTATTCCCTTGAATGATGGTCTATTATCCATTATTGGCGAAGCTCCGGCAGACAAGAATTGTTTGATATTCGATTTGCCTACATACGAAAGCTGCTGCAAATCGGTTAAGCGTTGGGTAAAAAGAGCCGGAATAGACAAGCATATAAGCTGGCATTGTGCCCGACATTCGTTTGCCGTGAATATTCTGAACAATGGAGCAAATATCAAGACCGTAGCCAGTCTTTTAGGACACAGCGGATTGAAGCATACAGAGAAATATACCCGTGCAGTGGATAAATTGAAAGAGGAAGCAATAAACAGCTTACCCGAACTAAAGTTTTAACCATAAAAGACTTATCTTTGTAACTATGAACTTTGAAGCATTAGTAAAACATATCAGTACGATACAGAACACGTTGCAGGCACAAGCCGCACATGCTGTAAACCTTGCCCTTACTTCCCGTAACTGGCTTATGGGTTGCTATATCGTAGAATTTGAGCAGAACGGAGAAGACCGTGCCGCCTACGGTGAACAACTGTTGAAGAAGCTGGAACAACGACTGAAAACAAAAGGTCTGAATGAACGTAGATTCCGTGAATTTAGGCGGTTGTACCTTATTTATCCACAACTAAAAAAACCTGTTACACAATACATTGCATCACAAATTCAAATTCGGCAGTCATTGACCGCCGAATTCACTGAACCAATTCGGCGGTTGGTGACCGCCGAATCTGAAAATGGCGTTTGGAAGCTATCAACAGAATACCCACAAACCGAAACATGGATGATTCCAGCTGATAGATTATTCAACAGATTATCTTCCACCCATTTAAATTCTATATCGGGAATTGAGAACCCGGTAAAACGTGCTTTCTATGAAATGGAAACTATTCGTGGCTGCTGGTCTGTAAAAGAGTTAGAGCGGCAAATCGCATCTTTATATTACGAACGTAGCGGACTATCTAAAAACAAAGAAGCCCTCTCCGCTTTAGTCCAGCAACAAGCAACCTTATTGCAACCCAAAGATGTTATCAACACCCCTGTTACTTTAGAGTTCTTAGGATTGAATGAACGTGCATTAGTGACGGAAAACGATTTGGAACAATCCATTCTTGATAACCTGCAACACTTCTTGTTGGAGATGGGACATGGTTTCTGCTTTGAAGCCCGGCAAAAACGTATCTTGATTGATGAAGATTATTTCTTTGCCGACCTCGTATTCTATCACCGCATTTTGAAGTGCCATATCATTGTGGAATTGAAGATAGACAAATTTCGCCATGAATACGCTTCGCAACTAAATATGTACCTTAACTACTTTAAAGCGGAAGTGATGCAGCCGGACGATAATCCACCTATCGGTATTCTACTTTGTACGGAAAAGGGAGATACATTAGTAAAGTATGCCACTGCCGGATTAGACCCGAACATCTTCGTACAGAAGTACATGATAGAACTTCCAAGCGAAGAAGAAATAAAAGCATTCATTTCTTCCTCAAATTGTTAAAAGTAATACTGGCAAAAAGAAATACCCTTTATTCTTACTCTTTTCGCCAGCACCTATATCTTGCAGTCAACAGAAAATAGTTTAGTACGGTTTGGATATATAGACAAAAAACAGACTAAACTCTAAATCTGGAAATTCAGATATTTTTTATACATTTCTCTTATACCTCAAATCCGCAACTAAGCTCTTCAGCGTCCTTCTTGCGTCTAAACGTCC
>NZ_QTNF01000031.1:0-3051 GCF_003603455.1 Bacteroides sp. AM37-9
TCACTTTAAAGAAAGCTACAAATAGTTACCCCCAAGAAATTGCGGGTGAGCCTATAATACAGAACATTTGCTGTTATAATAAGAGGCTGAAAAGCCTTGATCTTATAAAATGCCCCTTACTAGAACTAAACTGAACTCCTAAAATTTTGTATCCAACTTTTGGGATTCAGTTTAGTTCTTAGTAAAGGGCATTTTTCTTTTAGGAAGTCTCCGGACGGCCTTTTCCCTTTCAAAGGTTATTTCAATGGTTATTTATGCAACAGAATATCAGTTCCCGGAACGATCTTTCCCATTGACCATACGCAACGTACATTCAGTTCTTTGTCAAGAATCACAATATCGGCATCCTTACCCTTTGCTAACGCCCCTTTACGATCACTCACTCCAATTAAACGGGCAGGAGTTTCAGAAGCCATACGCACGGCATCTTCCAAAGGAATATTAGCTTTCTTTACCATGGTGCGAACCAACACATCCATCGTAGCCAAACTACCGGCCAACGCAGAATGATCCGCCATCTTGCATACGCCATCCTCTATGATATAACGAGGATCAATCGGTTCATTCCCTTCATAAGCGGCATACGCCAAAGCATCGGTAACAAGGCAGGTATTCTCCACACCTTTCAACTTATAAACCAATTTCAGGATAGTGGCAGGCAAATGAATACCATCCGCAATCACTTCCACAGTCATTCCATCCGTCAGATACACACTTTCCACTGTACCCTCATATTTATATTCACGACGTTTATGGAAACCCGGCATCGCATTATAGAAATGAGCAGCATGAGAAAATCCTACTGCAAATGCAGCTTTAATTTCATCATATTCGGCTTCGGTATGTGTAACAGCAGTCATAATTCCTTTCGAACGGGTATACTTTGCAAAATCATGTGCACCGGGCAGTTCGGGACTAATATCCCAACGTCTGATACAAGACGTATGCTCCAACAAAGGAATATATTCATTTTCATCCGGAGTTTTCAGAAAACCGTCATACTGCGTACCCGCCATCTTCGGATTCAGATATGGGCCTTCGATATGCAGACCAAGAATCGGAGAATCCTTCTCTTTCATCAAGTGCTCACATACATTGACTGCCTGGTAGATTCTTTCGAATGAAGTAGAGGACAAAGTAGGAAATATACCGGTAGCACCATGTTTCAGATGTGCATTGGTTGCGGTGCGAAAAGCCTCTTCCGTTGCTTCCGTATAATCATGCCCACCACCTCCATGTGCATGCATACTTACGAATCCGGGCACTATCGTCATCCCTCTGGCATCAATAACCGTTGCACCGATAACCGCTAAATCACTATTAGTTACCTCTAATATTTTTCCATCACAAATCAATACGGAACCATCTTTCAACCAGCCTTGCGGGGTAAGTATTCTTCCGTTTATTATTTGAGTCAACATAGTCTTTGTTATTTATTAGATTTAAAACAGTTTGTTGGTGCCTTCCACCAGTTCTCCCATTGCCCATACGGCTCTCACGTTCAAGTCTCTGTCCAAAGCGATCATATCGGCATCCTTGCCACGTTCCAGCGTTCCTTTACGGTCGAGCACTCCCATAATCCGAGCAGGAGTTTCGGAAGCCATTCTTACGGCATCTTCCAAAGGAATTTCTGCCTTTTGCACCATGGTACGAATCAAGCGATCCATCGTTGCAACACTCCCGGCCAAGGCTGAATGGTCTGCCAACTTACAGACTCCATCCTCAATAATCACACGCGGATCAAAGGCAACCTGGCTATCACTGGCGGCACAAGCCAATGCATCCGTTATCAGGCAAGTGCGTTCTACTCCTTTTATCTTATAGACAAGACGCAAGATCGTCGGAGGTACATGAATACCATCAGCCACCACTTCCACTGTCATATCATCAATCAGATAAATACTTTCTACCGTACCTTCATACTTATACTCTCTCCGTTTATGGAAACCAGGCATCGCGTTATAAAAATGAGTGGCATGCGTATATCCCGCCTCATAAGCCGTCTGTATATCCTCAAATTCTGCCTGGGTATGTCCTACCGAAGCCAGAACACCTTTTGCCGTGATATATTTACCGAATTGCATGGCTCCGGGAAGTTCCGGTGCGGCATCCCAACGTTTAATACAGCGTGTTTCTTCCAATAACGGAATATATTCTTCGGGATCAGGATCTTTGATATTTTCCGGAATCTGTCCGCCTGCCATGTCCATATTGAAATAATGTCCTTCCAAATGAAGCCCAAGTACAGGGCTATTGGGCTCTGCCATCATTTTTTCAGTAGTTGCCGCAGCTGCACGGATCATCGGAATGGTAGAAGAAGAAAGGGTAGGAAAAATACTGGTGGTACCATGCTGCATGTGAGCCTTGATTGCTGTCCGGAAAGCCTCTTCGGTACCTTCCATAAAGTCTCTTCCACCGCCACCGTGAACATGGATTTCTACACCGCCCGGAACAATATACATTCCTTTGGCATCAATCAGTTTGGCTCCGATAATGGCAAGGTCACAATTGGTTACTTCCAGAATTTTGTTATCGCGAATAAGAACTGACCCATCCTTCAGCCAACCTTGAGGCGTCAGGATGCGTGCATTAATGATCTGTGTTAACATATCACAAATAGTTAAATTAATTAAAGGTCTGTGTGAATCAATGACGCTCTTTTTTGGGGGGAGTACATTGATTTTTTCGTTTGCAAAATTACGTTTTTCTATTCAATCTATCGATAAAATCGTCCGATAAACTTCTAATAAAGTCCAATTTTAAACGATTATCCAACCATATATAAATCAGAATTCATCAATCATAAATAAAAAAAGGTTGCCAATCTTATCGACTGACAACCTTATGTCTATATGGAGCGGAAAACGAGACTCGAACTCGCGACCCTAACCTTGGCAAGGTTATGCTCTACCAACTGAGCTATTTCCGCAAACTAAATTTCGTCATTCAGAATTCTGAAGGATGGGTGCCCAGAACAGGACTCGAACCTGCATGCCTCTCGACACACGCACCTGAAACGTGCGCGTCTACCAATTCCGCCACCTGGGCAAA
>NZ_QTNF01000031.1:3142-75661 GCF_003603455.1 Bacteroides sp. AM37-9
GAGCGGAAAACGAGACTCGAACTCGCGACCCTAACCTTGGCAAGGTTATGCTCTACCAACTGAGCTATTTCCGCAAATCACTTTCATAAACTGTGAAGAGAAGGAGACTCGAACTCCCACGACATAACTGTCACTACCCCCTCAAAGTAGCGCGTCTACCAATTCCGCCACCTCTCCATAATTTTAAAGTTTAACCTTTGTGCCCAGAACAGGACTCGAACCTGCATGCCTCTCGACACACGCACCTGAAACGTGCGCGTCTACCAATTCCGCCACCTGGGCAAAGATTATTGTTCCAACATTTCAAAGAAACATGAGCGGAAAACGAGACTCGAACTCGCGACCCTAACCTTGGCAAGGTTATGCTCTACCAACTGAGCTATTTCCGCATTTTTTCGTTTGCGGTTGCAAAGGTAGGGATTTTCCGTAAACCTGCAAACATTCTGCCTACTTTTTTCACAGAAATCTGTTCACTTTGCATCGACCGCAAAACAATCATTTTGATTATCAACTCATTCGGCCACGATAATCTTCATAAGAAAATTGCTTGTATATTTCAGCTTTCCCCTCTTTGGTCCAGATAGCAATGGCAGGATGGTGAATTCCGTTAAACATATTTGTCTTGACCATCGTATAATGAATCATATCTTCGAACACAATACGTTCTCCGATTTGCAAAGGATGATCGAAACTCCACAATCCCATATAGTCACCACTCAAACAGGAATTTCCTCCGAGACGATAAATATATTTTCCTTCGTTTCCCATTTCGGCACCACGCACGGCAGGCTGATAGGGCATTTCCAAACAATCAGGCATGTGGCAAGTGAAACTGACATTCAAAATAGCCGTCTTGATTCCACGACTTTCCACAATATCCACTACTTCGGAAGTCAGCACTCCCGTCTGCCATGTAAAAGCCGAACCGGGTTCCAGGATAATTCGCAGATGAGGATGGCGTGCTTTTAATCCTTGCAATAGTGTTATCAAATGTTCGGTATCATAGTCTTTACGGGTCATCAGATGTCCACCACCGAGATTCAACCACTTTATCTGTGGAAAACAACGGGAAAATTTGGCTTCGAGATGTTCCAATGTACGTTCCAACTCATACGAAGAAGATTCACAATGACAATGACAATGAAAACCTTCAATGCCTTGCGGTAATACATCGGGCAACAAATCGGCTGTTATCCCAAAACGTGTACCGGGTGCACATGGATTATAAAGTTCTGTTTCCACTTCCGAGTATTCGGGATTTACACGAATACCACAAGAAATACCACTTCCTTCTGCCACCACCATCGGATAAAAACGCTCGAACTGCTGCATCGAGTTGAAAGTGATATGACTGCTGCAACGCATTATTTCAGGAAAATCCTGTTCCGTATAAGCTGGAGAATATGTATGTGCCTTACTGCCGAATTCTTCCAGTGCCAAACGGGCTTCATACACCGAACTTGCCGTAGAATGGTCTATATATTCACGGAATATAGGGAAAGAACGCCACATGGCAAACGACTTGAAAGCAAGAATAATCTCCACTCCCGCCCTGTCGGCTACGTTTTTTATCAAACACAGGTTCTTTCTTAAAAGTTCTTCTTCCATGATATAACAAGGAGAAGGAAACTGATTAAAATCTATCATATATAAAATTATTATCTAAATTGACGCCTTACGAACGTGGATGCAAAAATACAAATTCAAAAGCAAAGAGGGATTGTTTTATTTTTAATTAAGATATTGGTTTTCGCGAACTTTTTCTTATTTTTACACCTTATATATTATAGTAAGTATTGTATCATCCTAAATACCCGATTAAAATGAATAAAGATTTAAGAAAAGTAGTGATTCTACTGGCACATCCTAACATCAAAGAATCACAAGCAAACAAAGCATTAGTTGATGCTGTCAGTGACATAGAAGGAGTGGCGGTTTTCAATCTTTACGAGCTATCGCAGGAAATCGCTTTCAATATAGATGAATGGAGTAAAATCATTTCCGATGCCTCGGCTGTCATCTATCAATTTCCTTTCTATTGGATGTCTGCACCGTCATTACTAAAGAAATGGCAGGATGAAGTCTTTACTTTTCTATCCAAGACTCCGGCTGTCGCCGGCAAACCGCTGACAGTAGTAACGACCACGGGATCCGAATACGAAGCTTATCGCAGTGGAGGCAGAAACCGTTTCACTACGGACGAATTATTACGTCCTTATCAGGTAAGTGCCATTCATTCGGGAATGTCATGGCAAACCCCTATTGTGGTTTACGGAATGGGAACAGCAGACGCCGGCAAGAATATCGCTGAAGGGGCAAATCTGTATAAACAACGTGTGGAGATGCTTATCGGTAACAGTAATGCAGGGAACAATTGGTAAGATTTATAAAGCGTAGCTTTAGATAGGATAAAGCTACGCTTTACAGATGCTAAAGCATAGCTTTAGGTTTCACCAAACACTTGTATGCCCCGCCCTGAAATAGAGGTTACTTCTAATCATGACTTCAAACATTGGCTGTGCAAACAAAATGATTATATAAGATAGTGACGCTATCCCACCAACATAGTGACGGTATATGCTTAGGATAGCGTCACTATCCAAGGCATATACCGTCACTATATTTAAACCGGGTATTTCGGGCTTTTAACTCTAGTTTCCGCGCTGTGTAGGCAAGGTAAATTCCTGCGAATCACAAATCACCCCATTCTCGTCCGCCACTGCGACACGGAATGTCACTTCACCATCTTTCAACCTTTCACCTGCATGAATCGAAGCCGTATAACGGATGCCCTCACCCGGAAGAATTTCCTCAATCATCACCGAAGGAGAGATGCCGAGATGCTTCACCTTTTCTACCGTTTCCACCACAGGAACCACATTATAGACAGGCTTTCTCCCTTCATTCATAATCTCAAAGATAATCTTGCTATTTTCTCCCGCATCAATCACATGACTACGATTATCATCAATGAAACGGATTTTGCGCAACTTCAGTTGAGAAATGGGCGGCTGCACTTGCGGCTGCTTCTTATACTTTTGCACACGTACTTCCCGTACTTCAGGAATATACGCATCCTCCTCTATCTGCTCTTGTCTCGGTGCCGTCAATGCGTTTCCAATAGCCGCACCGGCAATGGTTCCTACAATATTTCCAATAGCAGAGCCACGATAACCGCCCCTCCAGCCATGATTATTATCTCCGATAAGTCCGCCTATCGAACTTCCCAGACTACCTCCGATAGAAGCACCCGCCATGATAGCTCCCGGATTTCCCATACGCCCCGACGCACATCCACTCAAAAGCAAAGCGGAAAGCAAAATTACTGTTAGTTGTTTCTTCATGAGCCTCTCTATTTAGTGTTATTATTTATTCTACCACTTTAAAACGAGCGAAACGCAACAATAGTTGTTTGTCTCCCGCATTTTTAAAATGAATAGTGGCTTTCGCATTGTCTCCCGTTCCTTCCACTTTCAGCACTTCGCCCAATCCGAAACGTTCGTGCTCTATCATCTGTCCGACTTGTACTCCTGCTACCGATGCTGAACCGGAAGACGCCATCTGCGCACTGCTACTTCCACCAACAGCACTTACCTTCTTCAAATTTCTCGGTACACTGGGAGCAATAATCTGTGCTTTCGGACGTTCACGCTGCTCGGAAGAATTACTACCGAAAGGCGCACGCGACGGAGAAGCAGAACGGGCAAATCCCCCTTCAATCTCCCTGCGAAAACGTCCCGCTCCTTCATCCACAGCACGGCTCACTCCTGCTTCATGCGGCAACCGCAAATAATCAACATCAATATCACGCAGGAAACGACTGGGACTTCCAAACTCCATCTTTCCGTAACGGAAACGGGTTTTGGCAAAAGACAGATAGCAATGTTCTTCCGCACGGGTAATAGCTACATAGAACAAGCGACGTTCTTCTTCCAGCGCCCGGGGAGAATCTCCGACCATCCCACTGGGAAACAGATTTTCTTCCAGACCGACTACAAATACATTCTTAAACTCCAATCCTTTCGCCGAATGGACGGTCATCAACGTTATCTTTTCCCCATCATCCGCCTTGTCGGAGTCCTGATCGGTGAGCAACGCAATTTCCGAAAGGAAATCAGTAAGAGACACATTCGGATTGCCTTCCTCCTGCCGCAAAGCGCAGAAGTCATTCATACCATTCACCAACTCTTCTATGTTCTCCTTACGACTTAGATTCTCGGGGGATGTGTCCTGACAAACATCATTGATAATACCGGACTGACGGATAATATCCGTTCCTATTTCATAAGCGTTCTTATCCGCCTGATCGGCAATAAAACCTTCTATCAGTTCACGAAAGCCCTGCAGTTTTGCATGAGTTCCTTTGTTTATATCCAGTCCGTAACTCAATGGTTCGCAGACTGCCGCCCAAAGACTTACGCCATGATTGGTAGCCGCTGATATAATCTTCCCGACCGTGGTATCTCCAATGCCACGAGCCGGATAATTGATGATTCGTTTAAACGCTTCTTCATCATTCGGATTCACCACCAAACGGAAATAAGCAATCACATCTTTTATCTCTTTCCGCTGATAGAACGAGAGTCCCCCGTAAATCTTATAAGGCATACTCCGTTTCCGAAGAGCCTCTTCGAAAATACGGCTTTGCGCATTCGTACGATATAGAATGGCAAATTCAGCATATCCGTAGTGATATTCCCGACGCAGCTCCGCAATCTTATTAGCCACAATATCACCCTCTTCCACATCACTATACGCCTGAAACACACCGATGGGTTCCCCTTTTTCTTTCTCCGAGAACACGGCTTTCCGGATCTGACGTTCGTTCTTTTCAATCAGACTATTGGCAGCACAAACAATGGTTTGCGTAGAACGGTAATTCTGTTCCAGTTTAAAGACTTTCGTGTTGGGATAGATTTTCGTAAAATAGAGAATATTATCAATATCCGCCCCACGGAAAGAATAGATACTTTGCGCATCATCTCCCACCACACAGACACGTTGATTCTCCTTTGTCAGTTGCAGAACAATGCTATGCTGCGCATAATTCGTATCCTGATACTCATCCACCAACACATAACGGAACTGATCGCGATAACGTGCCAGCACTTCCGGAAAGTCACGAAACAGAATATAGGTATATACCAATAAATCATCAAAATCCATCGCTCCCGCCTGACGGCATCTGTCCCAATAACGGGTATAGATGTCACGAATAGCAGGCATCTTGGCAGCCATATTTCCTTCGTAAGCCTCTTTATTGGCAGCGTACCCCGTAGGAGTGACCAAATGGTTTTTTGCATTGGAGATGCGTGCCTGCACTACTCCCGGCTTATAAGTTTTCTCGTCCAACCCCATCTCTTTGATGATGGAACGGAGCAGGCTCTTACTATCAGCCGTATCATAAATGGTAAACTGGGAAGTAAATCCGATATATTGTGCTTCGGCACGAAGAATACGTGAGAAAATGGAATGGAAAGTACCCATCCACAAATAACGTGCCCGTTCCATACCTACCTGCCGGGCAATACGCTCTTTCATCTCGCGCGCAGCCTTATTAGTAAAGGTCAGCGCAAGGATATTCCACGGATTATACCCGTTCTCCTGCTCCAGCAAGTAAGCGATTTTATAAGTCAACACGCGCGTCTTCCCCGAACCCGCACCGGCTATCACCAGCGAAGGACCGTCATTATAAGTCACTGCTGCACACTGACTCTCGTTCAATTCATCTATATAATTGGTATTCATAACAGCATTATAAAAACAATGTGGATTTTTAACAAACCCTTGGCACTCAAATTTGTTCTCAATACAAAAGTATAATATTCATTCGAGAATGAAGGTATTTTTATGAATTTTCATCACTAACTATTTTAACCTAACCCCAAAAAGCAATGAAAAGGAGTATATTTTTATCAATTATTTTAAGTTTGTTTCTGGTTGCCTGCATTCCACAGGCAATGGCACAAAAACAGAGCCGCTTGGAAAAGCTGCTAAGGTATCTGAACGATAATGACGCCGACAAATGGCAGAAAAACCGTGATAAGATAGATGACGAGACGCAAACCTATTATGCCGAAGAACTGGCATTGTTGGACGTTCTCAACGAATTGTGGAACAAACAAAGTGAGCAAGCCGCCACCAACTATTTCGGCTGCTACGAACAAGCTACGAAAGCTTATTTTCCGAATATCTGCGAAGAAGAGAAAATACAGCTTTCCAACGTACAAGACAAAGCGGAACAGGCTGTTATCTCCATCTTAGAAGCATCGAAAGAGCAGATTCCCTTTAGCAAGACATTGATGGACAGCATCCAGTCAAGCGGCTATCCGGCAGACTCCGCCCTCTTGCAAAAGGTGCGGGACATCCGCGAACTGGCCCTACTGGAAGGGATGCTGAAAACACCTGCGCTGAACATCTATCAAACGTATATCTCGGAATATCCGAACGGCAAGTTTATCTCTCAAATCAACACTGCGGAAAACAAACGGCTTTATCAGATCGTAAAGAGTAATCCGACCTCTGCGAATTTTAAAGCATTCTTTGATAATGCCGCCATGCAGAAATTCTTCACTGATAAAGATACACGTCCCTTCCTTTCGGAAGTCCGCACATTATACGACGATTTTCTGTTTCAAGGAATTGACAGCCTCCGGGAGAAAGGAAATGCAACAGCTATCCGACAGATCATTGACGACTATAAGCAATCACCTTACCTGACTTCCACAGCACGTACGCACCTGGATGACCTTGAATATCTTAGTGAAAAAGCTGATTTTGAGCTTTTAAAACCTGCCATTGTCAGTTCCGAATCGTTAAGTATGTTGCAGGATTTTCTTTGCACACACAGATACAAGGAATTTCGCGACCAGGCCAACGCACTGCGGGCACCTTTTATTCTGCAAACAATCATATCCACCCCTACTTCCGTGAAATACTATAATGGAGGGCGATTGATAAAGTCTGCGGAAAACGACAGTACAGGAACCACCTCGACCACTTATTCGTATGACGATAAAGGACAGCTCGTCTCCACCCTGGCACTTACCATGAAGAACGGGCAGCCAAGTAATGAAATACAGACGAATAGATTATACGACCCGCAAGGTCACTGCATCTTTGAGGTACAAACGAATCCGAAAACCAAAACGGATCTCTACCGGCGGACACGCCGCATCGGTACCGATGGAAGTATTGAGAGTGATTCGCTCAAGTATGCAGACGGAAGAGTCGTCATAAGCTCCTACAATAAACAGGGATTATTGACCGAAACCAAAGAATATAATAAGAACGGAGAACTTCAGGCATACACCGCCAACAAATATGATGATAAAGGAAGATTGGTTTCATCCCAACATCAAAACTTGCTTTTTGCCAATTCTCCAGATCAGGTTATTTCACAAAAAGATGCTTATGAATACGATAAATACGGTTATCTGTCGCAGATTGTCTACCAACGGATTTTGGGTAATAACCAAAAAACGTCCGGATGCCTGACTTGCCTGTATGATAAATACGGGAACCGGATTGACGGCAATTCTTATTATGAATATGACAATACGGGCCAATGGATCTGCCGGACCAACCGCGATCACCCGAAAGAGGTGGAACGTATACAGTACATTTACAAATAAAGTAAGATGCTGTGAACATTTTGCAGAAGGCTTCTGTTATTATAGTATAACAAGCCAATTAAAACTTGTAACATTATGAATACTATATTAATGTCTTTAATTATGATGACCATGACTTACGAAATGCCTAAACTTCCTTACGCAAACAATGCGTTGGAACCTGTAATCAGTCAGCAAACAATAGATTTCCATTACGGAAAACATCTACAAACGTATGTAAATAATCTGAATAGCCTCGTACCCGGAACAGAATATGAAGGTAAAACGGTAGAAGAAATCGTTGCAACCGCACCGGACGGAGCTATATTCAATAACGCCGGACAAGTATTGAATCACAATCTGTACTTCCTGCAATTTGCCCCGAAACCCTCAAAGAAGGAACCGTCAGGCAAACTGGGAGAAGCCATCAAACGTGACTTCGGTGGCTTTGAAAACTTCAAGAAAGAATTCAACGCAGCAGCAGTCGGATTGTTCGGTTCAGGATGGGCCTGGCTATCCGTTGGGAAAGACGGTAAACTGAAAATCACGAAAGAAGCCAACGGCAGCAATCCGGTACGTGCCGGTTTGAAACCGCTTCTCGGATTTGACGTTTGGGAACACTCCTATTATCTGGATTATCAGAACCGCCGCGCCGACCACGTAAATGCCCTGTGGGACATCATCGACTGGGATGTGGTTGAAAAAAGAATGTAACCGGATTTACTAGCAAAGCTATACTTATGAAAAAGGTCGTTGTGTTTTCACAGCGACCTTTTTTACAGACTAAAAAAACAAACTTTTATTGTATATCAAACGCATTAGTTGTATTTTTGCAACCCATAAACTAGCATAACAAACAATTATGGTACTATATAAAAGAAAAGAGATACGATTTATTGTCTCCATTGCCGTTCTTCTTTTCTTCCCCCTTTTCTGCAACGCTGCCGCCACAGAAGAACCAGAGGAAGAGATCCTGTTCATTACCTCATACAATTCTGACACTAAATATACCTACGATAACATCAGCACATTTATAGAAACCTACACCCAATTGGGAGGAAGATACTCGACCATTGTAGAAAACATGAATGCGACGGATTTAACGCAGGCGCACCAATGGAAAAAAACATTAACCGATATTTTAGACAAACATCCGAAAGCTAAATTAGTGATTCTTTTGGGTGGTGAAGCATGGAGCAGTTTCCTTCATCTTGAAGATGAGAAATATAAGCAGCTTCCTGTTTTCTGCGCAATGGCATCACGCAACGGCATCCGTATTCCGGAGGATTCAATCGATATGCGGAACTATAATCCTGTAAGTATCAACTTAACGGAACGAATGAAGGAGTACAACGTAAAATACTGTGATACATACGAATATAACATCAGCAAAGATATCGAAATGATACAGGATTTCTACCCGGACACAGAGCACCTGGTATTTGTATCGGATAATACCTATAACGGACTTGCCGAACTGGCATGGTTCAAGAAAAACCTGCAACATTTCCCGCAGTTATCCATCACCTATATTGACGGTCGCATCCACACACTCGATATGGCTGCCAATCAATTGCGCAATCTTCCCAGAAACACAGCAATGCTTCTTGGTATCTGGAGAATTGACAGCCGGGGGATCACTTACATGAACAACTCCGTTTATGCTTTTTCCAAAGCCAATCCTCTCCTGCCTGTGTTCAGTATGACTTCCACCGCAATAGGCTATTGGGCCATCGGAGGATATGTCCCGCAATATGAAGGAGTGGGAAAAAATATGGGAGAATATGCTTACCGCTTTTTAGACCAGAAGGAAACGGGTATCAGCAGCATCAATATCTTACCCAACCGATATAAATTTGACGCGAAGAAACTAAAGGAATGGGGATTTGAAAACAAGAAGTTGCCTGTCAACTCAATGGTTATCAATCAGCCTATCCCCTTCTTTGTAGCCTACAAGACAGAAGTGCAATTTATCCTGATTATCTTCCTCGTATTAGTAGGAAGTCTGATGATTTCCCTGTATTACTATTACCGGACGAAAATCCTGAAAAATCACCTTGAAAGAACCACGCAACAATTGCGGGAAGATAAAAAGAAACTGGAAGAGTCTGAAATCGAATTACGCGACGCCAAAGAGCGCGCCGAAGAAGCTAATCAATTAAAAAGTGCTTTTGTCTCGAATATGAGCCATGAGATACGGACACCTTTAAACGCAATTGTCGGTTTCTCCAGCCTGATTATCGGTTCGGTAGAGCAGAATGATGAACTGAAAGAATACGCCGATATCGTCCAGACTAATTCCAATTTATTGCTCCAACTGATTAGCGATGTACTGGATATATCACGCCTGGAATCAGGAAAGCTGCAATTCAACTATGAATGGTGCGAGCTGGTGAACCATTGCCAGAATATGATTACTCTCACCAACCGGAACAAGACAGTGGATGTAGACATCAAACTCCAAATGCCTAAGGAGCCTTACATGCTCTACACGGACCCGTTGCGTCTGCAACAGATTATTATCAACCTGCTGAATAATGCCTTGAAATTCACTCCTGCCGGAGGAAGTATCACGCTGGATTATGAAGTGGACGAAGAAAAGCAATGTATGCTGTTCTCGGTGACAGATACCGGCACGGGAATCCCCGAAGATAAACAGGAACTCGTATTCCAACGTTTCGAAAAGCTGAATGAATTCGTGCAAGGTACAGGGTTGGGACTGGCTATCTGCAAACTGACCATCCAATATATGGGAGGTGATATATGGATTGACAAGAGCTACAAAAATGGCGCCCGATTTATCTTTTCTCATCCCATCAAAAAACAGGAATCAACAGAAAAAATGAAAAAAAATCGACTGATTTAGTGTTTTTCTGTTTCTTTTTCGCTTACTTTGCTCCCGTAAAGACAAAGGGGTGCCCCATGAGGGGCTGAGATTATACCCTAGGAACCTGAGGCAGTTAATACTGACGTAGGGATTGTGTTTCTTCTTATCGCCTTTCCATTTAAGCACGCTCTTTGTATTTACTTTCAACTTATTTATTCTGATAGGACAATGAAAGTACAAGTGAACAACAAAGAGGTGGAAATGACTCCTGCTTCTACCCTTACGCAACTGACAGCACAGCTCGAACTTCCGGTTCAAGGCATTGCTATCGCCGTAAACAACAAAATGATTCCCCGTATCGAATGGGAGTGTTTCATTCTACACGAGAACGATAACCTGGTGATTATCAAAGCGGCTTGCGGAGGATAAGGAGATGATTAGTCTACAATTTATCACGCATCAGACCGAACGGTATTCGTACCTCGAATCGGCACGTATGGCACTCGAAGGCGGATGCAAATGGATCCAGCTACGTATGAAAGACGCTCCTCTCGAAGAAGTGGAAGCAGTAGCCCTGCAACTGAAGCCGCTTTGCAAAGAGCACGAAGCAATCCTGATTCTGGATGACCACGTCGAACTGGCCAAAAAGCTGGAAGTGGACGGTGTACATCTAGGCAAAAAGGATATGCCTATCGACCAGGCCCGCCAAATACTTGGTGAAGCCTTTATTATCGGCGGCACTGCAAACACTTTCGAAGATGTCGTACAGCACTATCGTGCCGGAGCCGATTATCTCGGCATCGGTCCTTTCCGGTTTACTACCACTAAAAAGAATCTAAGCCCTGTACTGGGTTTGGAGGGCTATTCTTCTATTCTTTCACAGATGAAGGAAGCGAATATCGAAATCCCCGTTGTAGCTATCGGAGGAATCACTTTTGAAGATATTCCTGCCATACTTCATACAGGAGTAAATGGAATAGCCCTGTCAGGAACTATTCTCGGAGCAGATAATCCGGTAGAAGAAACACGTAGAATCATTGAAAGTGATCTATAATTTGTCAAATGATAAATGGAATTTTGATTCAGACAGAAGAACAAAAGAACATAAAAGCTGCACTTAGATAATTATTTCTACTGTTTTATTTTTGTTCTTATGTTCTTCTGTCTCAAAAAATCAGCATTTAAATAATCAACTAAAATATATAGAATGGAAAAGTTAGTAATTGCGGGACGCGAATTTAACTCCCGTCTTTTTCTAGGAACAGGAAAATTCAATTCCAATGAAGTAATGGAACAAGCTATTCTGGCTTCGGGTACGGAAATGGTAACTGTTGCCATGAAACGAATCGACATGGATAACAAAGAGGACGACATGATGAAACATATCATTCATCCGAATATTCAGTTATTGCCCAACACCTCCGGTGTACGTAACGCGGAAGAGGCTGTTTTCGCCGCGCAACTGGCTCGCGAAGCCTTTGGAACAAACTGGCTGAAACTGGAAATTCATCCGGACCCGCGCTATCTGCTCCCCGACTCTATCGAAACACTGAAAGCTACGGAAGAACTGGTGAAACTGGGCTTTATCGTGTTTCCTTATTGCCAGGCTGACCCTGTACTCTGCAAACGGCTGGAAGAAGCAGGCACAGCTACCGTTATGCCGCTCGGTGCCCCCATCGGTACGAACAAAGGATTGCAGACAAAAGAATTCCTGCAAATCATTATCGAACAGGCAGGTATCCCGGTGGTAGTGGATGCCGGTATCGGCGCGCCAAGCCATGCTGCCGAAGCAATGGAACTGGGAGCTTCCGCTGTATTAGTGAATACTGCAATAGCCGTTGCCGGAAATCCGGTAGAAATGGCTAAAGCATTCAAAGCAGCTACAGAAGCCGGAAGACAGGCTTACGAAGCAGGATTAGGATTACAAGCCATCGACTTCGTAGCAGAAGCAAGTTCACCTCTTACGGCTTTTCTTGATTAAAACAAATAAACTATGGAACAAAAAATAAAATTCCCCCGCTCGCAGAAAGTCTATTTACCGGGTAAACTTTATCCGAATATCCGCGTTGCCATGCGGAAAGTGGAGCAAGTACCCAGTGTCAGCTTTGAAGGCGAAGAAAAGATAGCAACACCGAATCCGGAAATATATGTATATGATACCAGCGGACCGTTCAGTGATGCAGAAATGAACATTGACCTCAAAAAAGGACTGCCCCGCATGCGTGAAGAATGGATCGTGAGTCGTGGTGACGTGGAACAGTTGCCTGAAATTACTTCGGAATACGGACAAATGAGAAGAGATGATAAAAGTCTCGATCACTTACGTTTCGAACACATCGCCCTGCCCTATCGTGCTAAAAAAGGAGAAGCAATCACCCAAATGGCGTATGCCAAAAGAGGAATTATCACTCCTGAAATGGAATACGTATCGATCCGCGAAAATATGAATTGTGAGGAACTGGGAATTAAAACTCACATTACCCCCGAATTTGTTCGTCAGGAGATTGCGGAGGGACGTGCTGTACTACCGGCCAACATCAACCACCCGGAAGCTGAACCGATGATTATCGGACGTAACTTCCTTGTAAAAATCAATACGAACATCGGAAATTCGGCTACTACCTCCAGCATTGATGAAGAAGTGGAGAAAGCACTGTGGAGCTGTAAATGGGGTGGAGACACGTTGATGGATCTTTCCACAGGAGAAAACATCCATGAAACACGTGAATGGATTATCCGCAATTGTCCCGTACCGGTAGGCACTGTTCCTATTTATCAGGCACTTGAAAAAGTGAATGGCATAGTGGAAGACCTCACCTGGGAAATCTACCGGGACACATTGATTGAACAATGTGAACAAGGGGTCGATTACTTTACCATCCATGCAGGGATTCGCCGTCATAATGTTCATCTTGCCGATAATCGCTTGTGCGGCATTGTCAGCCGTGGAGGAAGTATTATGAGTAAATGGTGCCTCGTACACGATCAGGAAAGTTTCTTATACGATCATTTTGACGATATCTGTGATATTCTGGCACAATATGACGTAGCCGTGTCATTAGGTGACGGACTTCGTCCGGGTTCTATCTACGACGCAAACGATGAAGCGCAGTTTGCCGAACTCGATACCATGGGAGAACTGGTGCTCCGTGCCTGGGATAAGAATGTTCAGGCATTTATTGAAGGTCCCGGACACGTTCCGATGCATAAAATTAAAGAGAACATGGAACGTCAGATTGAAAAATGCCATGACGCCCCTTTCTACACGCTCGGCCCGTTGGTGACGGATATTGCTCCCGGATACGACCATATCACTTCTGCTATCGGTGCCGCACAAATCGGATGGTTGGGTACGGCTATGCTTTGTTATGTCACCCCGAAAGAACACCTTGCCTTACCTGATAAAGAAGACGTACGCGTAGGAGTTATTACCTACAAGATAGCCGCTCATGCCGCCGATTTGGCAAAAGGACACCCGAGTGCACAGGTACGCGACAACGCATTGAGTAAAGCTCGCTATGAGTTCCGCTGGAAAGACCAGTTCGACCTATCTCTCGATCCGGAACGGGCGCAGACCTATTTCCGTGCAGGACACCATATCGATGGAGAATATTGTACGATGTGCGGACCTAATTTCTGTGCAATGAGATTGTCACGCGATTTAAAGAAAAGTGCCAAAGGCAATAAATAATGAGTGGGGAGAAACAAAACGTCGGGCCACTGACCTACCTCTCTCCCCTCATTTTAATTTTCAATTTTTAATTTATAATTGAATAAAATGTTCTCAGACGAATTAGAAAAAATATCCTGGGAAGAGACGACAAAAGCCATCTATTCCAAAACAGATGCTGACGTACGCCGTGCGTTGGGTAAAAAAGAGCATCTGGATGTCAACGACTTTATGGCGCTGATTTCACCTGCCGCCACTCCTTATCTGGAAGTGATGGCACGCCTTAGTCAGAAATATACAATGGAACGGTTCGGTAAGACAATCTCTATGTTTGTACCGCTCTACCTGACTAATTCATGTACCAATTCCTGTGTCTATTGCGGTTTTCACATCAGCAATCCGATGAAGAGAACGATATTGACAGAGGAAGAGATTGTCAATGAATACAAAGCCATCAAACGGTTGGCTCCTTTTGAGAATCTACTGCTTGTAACCGGTGAAAACCCGGCCGCAGCAGGTGTCCCATACATTGCCCGGGCGTTGGATTTGGCAAAGCCTTATTTCAGCAACCTGCAAATTGAAGTAATGCCTCTTAAAGCGGAAGAATACAAGGAGCTAACCAATCATGGCCTGAACGGAGTGATCTGTTTTCAAGAGACTTACCATAAAGCAAATTACAAAACGTATCATCCAAGAGGCATGAAGTCAAAATTCGAATGGCGTGTAAACGGCTTCGACCGCATGGGACAGGCAGGTGTACACAAGATTGGTATGGGTGTCCTGATCGGCCTGGAGGAATGGCGAACCGACGTAACGATGATGGCTTATCATCTGCGTTATTTACAGAAACATTACTGGAAAACGAAATACAGCGTAAACTTCCCGCGTATGCGCCCGTCTGAAAACGGCGGATTCCAGCCGAATGTAGTCATGAATGACCGGGAACTCGCCCAACTTACATTCGCCATGCGAATCTTCGACCATGATGTAGATATCTCTTATTCTACCCGTGAGAGCGCAGAAATCCGAAACCACATGGCAACACTTGGCGTAACCACCATGAGTGCGGAAAGTAAAACTGAACCGGGAGGATATTTCAGTTATCCTCAAACCCTGGAACAATTTCACGTAAGTGATGAGCGAAAGGCGGTTGAAGTGGAACGTGATTTGAAAAAACTGGGTCGTGAACCCGTCTGGAAAGATTGGGATCAGTCTTTTGATTTTAAAAGATAAACAGATGCGATACGACAGACAAATTATACTTCCCGAAGTCGGAGAAGAAGGTCAGAAGAAACTGCAGGAAGCCAAAGTGCTTATTGTAGGCGTGGGAGGGCTGGGCTCTCCCATCGCTCTCTACCTGGCAGGTGCTGGTGTGGGATGCCTGGGGCTGGTAGATGATGACTTAGTAAGCGTCACCAACCTGCAACGACAAGTGCTCTATTCCGAAAAGGGGTTAGGTAAACCCAAAGCTATCTGTGCTGCGGAACGGCTCTCCGCTCTTAACAGTGAGATCGAAATACACCCCTACGCTGCCCGGCTGACGAAAGACAATGCGTATGATATCATTCAGGAATATGATATAGTGGTGGATGGCTGCGACAACTTTGCCACCCGCTACCTGATTAACGACATTTGCATTGCACAGAAAAAGCCCTACGTATATGGTGCTATCTGCGGTTTTGAAGGACAGGTTTCTGTGTTCAACTACGGAAATCAAAAGAAAAACTACCGGGATCTTTATCCCGATGAAGAAGAAATGCAACGGATGCCTCCTCCACCCAAAGGAGTGATGGGGGTTACTCCTGCCATTGTAGGGAGCATTGAAGCTACGGAAGTACTGAAAATAATCTGTGGTTTTGGTGATGTTTTAGCCGGCGAACTATGGACAATTGACCTGCGGACACTGCAATCTAACAAATTTTCACTATAAAGGTTGGTTTCTGACATAGTTAATTAGTAACTTTGCTAAACAATCCAATTTTAACAAAAGAAATGAAACTAATTGTAGTTACCACCCCTACTTTCTTCGTCGAAGAAGATAAGATTATTACCGCTCTTTTCGAAGAGGGGCTGGATGTCCTACATCTTAGGAAGCCGGAGACTCCGGCTATGTATTCGGAACGGCTATTGACACTTATTCCGGATAAATATCACCGTCGCATCGTTACACATGAGCATTTTTATCTGAAAGAAGAATTCAACCTGATGGGAATCCACCTGAATGCACGTAACCCCAAAGAACCGCATGATTATTATGGTCATATCAGTTGTTCCTGCCATTCAGTGGAGGAGGTAAAAAACAGAAAGCACTTTTACGACTATGTTTTTATGAGCCCTATCTATGACAGTATCTCTAAAGTGAATTACTATTCAACATACACTGCCGAAGAGTTACGCGAAGCACAAAGAGCCAAGATTATCGACTCGAAAGTGATGGCATTGGGAGGTATCAATGAAGACAATTTATTGGAGATTAAGGATTTCGGTTTCGGAGGGGCTGTTGTCTTAGGAGATCTCTGGAATAGATTCGACGCTTGTCAGGACCAAAATTATTTAGCCGTAATCGAGCATTTCAAAAAGCTGAAGAAACTATCAGATTAATAAATATAACCGATCATAAAACTAACTGGTTATGCTTCCTCATTTTATCCAATAAGAGAAGTGTTTTTCCCAATCATGAAATATTAAAAAGCCGTTGCGAATTACCTTCTGCAACGGCTCTCTATTTTTTCAGTGTTTTCTTATCAGAACTTATATCCTACAACAATAGAAAAGTTCATGTTTTTAGGATTACCAACTTTTTGTACGTCAACTAAACCGAACTGACCTTCCAAGCCTGCAATGATTTTACCAAATTCCAATGCAACTCCTACACCAAGACCTGCATCAAAACGCTTCAAAGCATCGTCACCAAACGTATCTTCCTTATACTCTACATTACCCATATCCATTTTCGATTTTCCTGCAATTCCACATGCCAAATAAGGACCTGCATTAACCACAAGATTAGTATTGTCTGCAACATTAAAACGAGCAGCAGCCATTACAGGTAATTCCAAATAATAAGCGTTGATAGTCAATTCATCTTTTTTGGCACCTTTGCTAGTCAGGTATAATGAAGGCTGCAATGACCATGTATCATTAAAAGCATATTCAAAACCTCCACCAAGTTTGAAACCAATCTTAGCATTCATATCAGTATCTCCAGTGTAATTACTGATGTTCATACCTACCTTGGCATTCCAACCTGTAATTTGAGAAAAACCTGCTACTGAAATCAGCGCAAATAAAACAAACAAAACACTCTTCTTCATAATTTTAAAGTTTTAAATTAATACTAAAGGTTTTTATTGACCTTATTGTTTAACAATGCAAATGTATAATTGTAATTTGTATTAAACAACTTTTTCGTTAACAAGTGCGTAATTTATAGAGATTATACATAAAAAAAGGGAATTCCCTATTTTTGAGAACTCCCTTTCCTATTTTGTTGAATTACTTTTCTTCTTATCAGAATGCGTAGTGGAAACCAATTGAAAGGTCTTCGCTAGTAAGTTGAAGACCAAAAGAATCTCCAAGAGTGTTTATATTTCTACGATATCCCAGGAAACCATACTTGGCAATAAAAGAGAAGTGATCATTCAATTTAACAGCAATACCCGGTCTAAGTCCCACTTGTCCTGCTTTGCTAGTGTCTCCGTCTTTAACTTTCACGAAACCAACAGCAGCAGTTCCGTCCAAGAACAAACGAACAGCACCTGTTTCGCAGTAAGACCAACGAATGTACGGAGCTACAAATACTGAATTTTTAGTCACTCCTCCATCATAATTGTGTGAATAGTCTAATTCAGCACCCAGCGCCCATGTTTCATTAAAGTTGTATCCGATTTCCGGAGCAATTTTAAAAGAAGTAGTGTTGCCTGTGCTGTTACGCCAAACGTTCAAAGATCCGCCTACGTAAATGTCCTGTGCTTTTACAGCGATAGTTGCTAACATCACAACTACCAATAATAAACCCTTTTTCATTTTCTTTGTTTTTTTAATTAAACGTTAGACCCCAATTCGGTCGATTGATTTCTGGGTGCAAATGTAAAGCAGTTTTTATGAACAAACAAGCATTTAGTTAGTTTTTTATAATAAACACCAAATAAATGTTTAACGGAGACTCTGTACATCATATTATATGGCAACACAAAATTCTAGCTATCGATTCTTATTCAAATATATTGCATGTAGTGAGTGTTGTCATACCATAATAAGCCAAAGGATTTAAGAAGTAATGAGGACTGTTTCTTTAAGATTTAGTATCTTTGACGGGTGGTAAGCCTTTCAGCCATCAGACACAGACGCGCTTGACTGACATTGTATAGTGTAAAATGCTTCGTTATTATGAAAGTAAAGGCAATAAAACAGTTAGTTTAAACGATTGGTTATGTCAATAGAAATAAAGTATTTCGAGAACAGAAAAGATTGGCGAAAGTGGTTGAATGACAACTTTGAGACTGCCAATGAAGTTTGGTTTGTATTTCCCAGCAAGTCTTCAGGCGAAAAAAGTATCACATACAACGACGCTGTTGAAGAAGCCCTTTGTTTCGAGTGGATTGACAGTACAATAAAATCGCTCGACAAAGAACATAAAATTCAGCATTTCACACCCAGAAACCCTAAAAGTACCTATTCACAAGCTAACAAAGAAAGACTTAAGTGGCTATTGGAAAATAAAATGATACACCCCAAATTTGAAGATAAAATACGAAATGTATTGTCTGATCCTTTCATTTTCCCCAATGATATAATTGAAAGATTGAAGGAAGATAAGACAATATGGGAAAATTATCTCCATTTTTCCGACGCATATAAACGTATCCGAATTGCATACATTGAAGCAGCCAGAAAACGACCTGAAGAATTTGAGAAGCGATTAAACAACTTTATCAATAAAACGAAAGAAAATAAAAAAATCAGAGGATTTGGTGGAATTGAGAAATACTATTAATCCCAACTAAAAATCAATGATAATCTAAAATAAAATAGACTGCAAATACTTTCGCAAGTATTTACAGTCTATTTATCAGATAGTTAAGTACCTAACCAGCGTATTTGACTATCCTTCTATCGCTGCCTGCGCCGCCGCCAGTCTGGCAATCGGCACTCTAAATGGAGAACAACTAACGTAGTTCAAACCTACCCGGTGACAGAACTTCACAGAAGAAGGCTCACCACCATGTTCACCACAGATACCACATTTCAAATCCGGACGGATAGCACGGCCTTTTTCTGTCGCCATACGTACCAGCTGTCCCACACCATTCTGGTCGAGAACCTGGAACGGGTCTACTTTCAAAATCTTCTTTTCCAGATAAACAGGAAGGAAAGAAGCTATATCATCACGAGAATAACCGAAGGTCATCTGCGTCAAGTCATTTGTACCGAATGAGAAGAACTCGGCAGAAGAAGCAATACGGTCGGCAGTCAAAGCAGCACGCGGGATCTCGATCATTGTACCTACTTTGAAGTCAATACTATCTCCTACTTCCTCAAACAATTTCTTAGCTTCCGAGCGAATCACATTTTCCTGCTCCTTGAATTCATACAAGATACCGGTTAACGGAACCATGATTTCCGGATGAGTTTCCACTCCTTCTTTCTTCAGTTCCAATGCAGCACCCAAAATTGCACGTGTCTGCATCTGTGTAATTTCAGGATAAGTATTTCCTAAACGGCAACCACGGTGACCCAACATCGGGTTATGTTCACACAGTGATTCTACACGTTGCTGGATATATTGCAGGCTTACACCCATCGTATCCGCCATTTCTTGCTGTCCCTTCAAATCGTGAGGAACGAACTCATGCAAAGGAGGATCAAGCAAACGAACGGTTACCGGGCAACCAGCCATTGCTTTAAAGATACCTTTGAAGTCTTCTTGTTGATATGGAAGAATCTTAGCCAATGCTTTCCGACGTCCTTCTGCATTTTCCGCCAGGATCATTTCACGCATTGCTTTGATCTTTTCGCCTTCGAAGAACATGTGTTCTGTACGGCAAAGGCCGATACCTACTGCACCGAAGTTACGTGCAACTTCCGCATCATGAGGAGTGTCCGCATTGGTACGTACCTGCAAACGAGTATATTTATCAGCCAGTGTCATCAATTCGGCAAAGTCGCCGGAAAGCTCTGCAGCTTTCGTTTCTACCTTACCATTATATACTACACCTGTACTTCCGTTCAAAGAGATATAGTCACCTTCTTTCAGCAACACACCATCAATCTCTACCGTACGGTTTTTATAATCAATGTTCAATGCACCTGCACCCGATACGCAGCATTTACCCATACCACGAGCCACAACAGCCGCGTGAGAAGTCATACCTCCACGAGCCGTAAGAATACCTTCGGCCACTGCCATACCGGCCAAGTCTTCTGGAGAAGTTTCGATACGCACCATCACCACACGTTTACCGGCAGCATGCCATTCGGCAGCGTCATCAGCAAAGAATACGATCTGACCGGTTGCAGCACCCGGAGAAGCCGGAAGACCACGGGTCAACACTTTGGCTTTCTTCAAAGCATCCTTATCGAATACAGGGTGGAGCAATTCATCAAGTTTATTCGGTTCCACGCGCATCAAAGCAGTCTTTTCGTCAATCATACCCTGACGGAGCAAGTCCATAGCAATCTTTACCATGGCAGCACCTGTACGCTTACCGTTACGTGTCTGGAGGAACCAGAGTTTACCTTCCTGTACGGTGAACTCCATGTCCTGCATATCTTTATAATGATTTTCCAGTTTAGTCTGAAGAGCATCCAGTTCTTTATAGATTTCCGGCATTGCTTCTTCCATTGAAGGGAATTTAGCAGCACGAACATCTTCGGTAATGCCAGCCAATACAGCCCAACGTTGAGAACCAATCTTAGTGATCTGCTGTGGAGTACGGATACCTGCCACTACATCTTCACCTTGTGCGTTAATCAGGTATTCACCATTGAAAAGATCTTCGCCTGTACCGGCATCTCGTGAGAAACAAACACCTGTAGCCGATGTATCACCCATATTACCGAACACCATAGCCTGTACATTGACAGCTGTACCCCATTCATCAGGTATACCTTCCATCTTACGATAAAGAATAGCGCGTTCATTCATCCATGAATCAAATACAGCACAGATAGCTCCCCAAAGTTGTTCGTATGCACAAGTCGGGAAATCTTTTCCGGTCTGTTCTTTTACAGCGGCCTTGAATTTCTTTACGAGTTCCTGCAAGTCTTCCACTTTCAACTCGTTATCCAGTTCTACCCCTTTCGCTTTCTTCACCTCTTCGATGATAGCTTCGAACGGGTCAATATCATCTTTATTGGTAGGCTTCATGCCCAACACAACGTCACCGTACATCTGTACAAAACGACGATAAGAGTCCCATGCAAAACGTGCATTACCCGTTTTACGGATAATACCTTCCACCACTTCATCATTCAATCCGAGGTTCAGGATCGTATCCATCATACCCGGCATAGATGCGCGTGCACCGGAACGTACAGATACCAACAAAGGATTTTCAACATCACCGAATTTAGATTTCATCAACGCTTCCACATGAGCGATCGCTTTTACAACTTCATCTTTCAGCAACTCAACCACTTTATCACGTCCTAACGTATTGTATTCCGTACAAACATCTGTAGTTATTGTGAATCCGGGAGGGACAGGAATTCCGATTAAATTCATTTCAGCAAGGTTGGCTCCCTTACCACCGAGCAAATTCTTCATGTCAGCCTTTCCTTCTGCCTGACCATTACCAAAGGTATAAACTCTTTTTTTATCCATAATATTGTGTTTAAAGTTACATTATGATTTTTTTCTGTTCGCAAATCTAAGGATATTTCGCAAACTTGAAAACTTTTTGCGAAAAAACTTTCTATCAAAATGCAATTTCGACATTACAATCCGGAATATTTCTGTATACCCGAATTTTTTCCAAAAAAAATACCTACTTTTGCAAAGTAATTATTAGACTGGTGTAAAAGTGGCAAGAAAGAAAAAAGAGCTTCCCTTATTGGAGAAGGTAACAATCATGGATGTGGCTGCCGAAGGAAAAGCCATAGCAAAAGTAGACGACCTGGTGATTTTTGTTCCCTATGTAGTGCCGGGTGATGTTGTAGACCTGCAAATCAAGCGTAAAAAGAATAAATATGCCGAAGCTGAAGCGGTGAAGTTTCACGAGCTGTCGCCCAATCGCGCTGTTCCTTTCTGCCAACATTATGGCGTATGCGGTGGCTGCAAGTGGCAAGTGCTCCCCTATTCAGAGCAAATCAGATATAAGCAAAAGCAAGTGGAAGATAATTTGAGACGTATCGGAAAGATCGAACTTCCCGAGATTTCTCCGATTCTCGGTTCTGACAAAACGGAGTTTTACAGGAACAAACTGGAATTCACCTTTTCAAATAAGCGCTGGTTGACAAACGAGGAAGTTCGTCAGGACGTGAAATACGATCAGATGAATGCGGTAGGTTTCCACATTCCGGGAGCATTCGACAAAGTACTGGCTATTGAGAAATGCTGGTTGCAGGATGATATATCCAACCGCATCCGGAACGCAGTACGTGACTACGCTTACGAACACGATTATTCTTTCATCAATCTGCGCACACAGGAAGGTATGCTGCGGAATATGATTATACGCACATCTTCCACAGGAGAACTGATGGTAATCGTCATTTGCAAGATTACGGAAGATCACGAAATGGAACTGTTCAAGCAATTACTCCAATTCATAGCGGACTCTTTCCCCGAAATCACTTCTCTTCTATACATTATTAATAATAAGTGCAACGATACCATCAACGATTTAGACGTTCACGTATTTAAAGGGAAAGATCACATCTTTGAAGAGATGGAAGGACTACGTTTCAAGGTCGGCCCGAAATCATTCTATCAGACTAACTCGGAACAGGCTTATAATTTATATAAGATAGCCCGTAACTTTGCCGGATTAACAGGAAACGAACTGGTATATGACCTTTATACAGGAACAGGAACAATTGCCAATTTCGTTTCACGCCAAGCCCGTCAGGTGATTGGTATCGAATACGTGCCGGAAGCTATTGAAGACGCAAAGGTGAATGCAGAAATCAATGATATCAAGAACGCAATTTTTTATGCCGGTGACATGAAAGATATGCTGACGCAGGATTTCATCAATCAGCATGGGCGCCCCGACGTAATCATCACAGACCCTCCCCGTGCCGGTATGCACCAGGATGTGATTGATGTCATTTTGTTTGCGGAACCGAAACGAATTGTATATGTAAGTTGTAATCCTGCTACTCAAGCGCGGGATCTGCAATTACTGGATGAAAAGTATAAGGTGAAGGCCGTTCAACCCGTAGATATGTTCCCTCACACTCACCACGTAGAAAATGTGGTGTTGCTGGAACTTCGATAAAGAGTTCACCACAGATTACACAGATTAACACAGATTATAATAATCAGTAATAAAAATCTGTGCTAATCTGTGTAATCTGTGGTGAAAAATAAATTCTCAAAAGAAAAAAGAAATGGAAAAAAGACCTAGAAGAACTCCTGCCGAAAAAGCACGTGCTCAATATACCAATTATGCAGTCAAAGAACCCATGGAATTAATGGAGTTCCTGGCTGCCAAGATGCCGGATGCAAGTCGCACGAAATTAAAATCGTTGTTAAGCAAGCGGGTCGTGTTTGTTGATAATGTGATAACCACGCAATTCAACTTCCCCCTTGAAGCGGGCATGAAAGTGCAAATCAGCAAGCAAAAGGGAAAGAAAGAATTTAATAACAGATTACTGAAGATTGTATATGAAGACGCCTATATCATTGTCGTCGAAAAGATGCAAGGGCTTCTATCCGTCAATACAGAGCGTCAGAAAGAGCGCACTGCCTACACGATACTGAATGAATATGTGCAACGCTCCGGACGTCAATTCCGTGTGTTTATCGTTCACCGCTTAGATAGAGATACTTCCGGTCTGATGATGTTTGCCAAAGATGAAAAAACGCAGCGGACGCTACGCGACAACTGGCATGAGATAGTGACCGACCGCCGATATGTAGCCGTAGTGGAAGGTAGTATGGAAAAAGATTATGATACAGTCGTTTCCTGGCTGACTGATAAAACACTTTACGTAAGTTCCAGTGAATACGATGACGGTGGATCAAAATCTATTACCCACTATAAGACAATCAAACGCGCTAACGGATATTCTCTGTTGGAACTCGATTTGGAAACTGGCCGAAAGAATCAGATTCGTGTACACATGCAGGATTTAGGCCATCCTATTATTGGCGACGGAAGATATGGAAGAGAAGATTCTCCCAACCCTATCGGACGCCTAGCACTCCATGCCTTCAAACTTTGTTTCTATCATCCGGTAACGGGAGATTTAATGGAGTTCGAGACGCCTTACCCAGCGGAATTTAAGAAGTTGTTTTTGAAAAAATAAATTCCTATATTCAAAAAACAAAGCCAGAATCATGATTGACTCTGGCTTTATTTTTAATCTTTATCACTGTTTTATTGACGACGCATATAGAATGGCTGTCCATCTATTCTATCCCTAAAATCCCGCCAATTATTATACCATGTTCCACTAAAGGTTCTATCGGTAGCTTCCGCACCCCAAATATAGGCATAAGTGCCATCACCATAAAAATATAATTCCATTGAATTATATCCTCCATCAATCCATCTCCACTCAAAAACCAAATAATTCGGATCACCGGCAGAACCAATTGTTCCTTGATTTCTCGCGTTAAAAGTCATAAGCGTACCTCTTCCCCAGGTATATGCCCCGAAATCAATTTCTTCATTCGTATACCACTCACCAGGCAGATTAAATTCTGTCTCGTCCTCACTTTCACACGAAGTAAAGCCAACCAATAAAGTCAGCATCATCAAGATACCCGCATATTTCTTTATCATTTCCATAATTCTCTAGTTTATTGCGTTTATTAATACAAAATTAGCGTTTTTTATTTACTATACATCACAAGCCACAAGTTTTTTGTACCTTTGCGAAGATAATATTAAAATTTCCGCATGAAACTTCTTTGGCTTGATTTAAATAGTTCGTACGCTCATTCTTCGTTGGCATTACCTGCCTTACATGCCCAAATAGCAAATAATACAGACATTGAATGGTGTACGGTTTCCGCCACGATCAATGAAAACACCGGCAGTGTCGTCAATCAAATCTACCGCCATCAACCGGATATCATTGCAGCTACCAATTGGCTATTCAATCATGAGCAACTCCTGCACATCGTTTCACGCGCAAAAGCATTACTACCTCACTGCTGTGTTATACTCGGAGGTCCCGAGTTTTTAGGAGATAATGAAGCTTTCTTATATAAGAACAAATTTGTAAGCGGAGTGTTTCGCGGAGAAGGCGAAGAAGTATTTCCATTATGGTTAAAAGTGTGGAATCAGCCAAGAAAGGAATGGAAATCAATCACAGGACTTTGTTACCTGAATGAATCAGGAGAATATCAGGACAACGGACTTGCCCGTGTCATGAACTTTTCTGAATTGGTTCCTCCCGAAAAAAGCCGTTTCTTCAATTGGAGCAAACCATTTGTGCAGTTAGAAACTACCCGGGGATGTTTTAACACCTGTGCTTTTTGTGTCAGTGGAGGTGAAAAGCCGGTTCGTACCTTATCTCTCGAAGCAATCAAAGAACGTCTCGACGTGATACACGAACACGGAATCAAAAACGTGCGAGTACTGGATCGTACTTTCAATTACAATAATAAACGGGCAAAAGAGCTATTAAACTTATTCCGTGAATACCCGGACATCTGTTTCCATCTGGAAATTCATCCGGCACTACTTTCCGATGAACTCAAACAGGAATTAGCCACTCTGCCTAAAGGTCTGCTGCACCTGGAAGCCGGTATCCAAAGCCTTCGGGAAAACGTGCTTGAACAAAGTCGAAGAATAGGAAAACTCTCCGATGCTTTGGCCGGACTCCACTATCTATGTTCACTTGAAAACATGGAAACTCATGCCGACTTGATAGCCGGACTCCCACTCTACCATCTATCAGAGATTTTCGATGACGTCCGTACCTTAACCGAGTATGGCGCAAGAGAAATCCAACTGGAATCTCTGAAATTACTTCCGGGCACCGAAATGCGAAGAAGAGCGGATGAATTAGGTATACAGTATTCTCCACTTCCTCCATACGAAGTACTTCAAACCCGTGAAATCACGGTAGATGAGTTACAAACAGCCCATTATCTGTCACGCCTGTTAGACGGTTTCTATAACACTCCTACCTGGCGAAATATCACCCGTATACTAATTTTGGAGAACCCCCATTTCATACATGACCTACTCGACCATCTGGTCCGGACAGATGTCATCGACACTCCTCTTAGTCTGGAAAGAAGAGGATTAATCCTTTATGATTTCTGCAAGAATCATTATCCCGACTACCTGACACAAGTCAGTATTGCATGGATAGAAGCAGGTATGTCATTAAAAAAAGCTCCGGCAGAAAAAGTAAGAACCAAAAGACAGTTACCTCCTGAAAGTTGGGAAGTAGTATACGGTGCATACCGCGAAAATCTACGACTATGTTTCCTCCCTGTCGATGAAGAAGGACATGGCTACTGGTTTGGCTTTGAATCGGAAATTCAGAAGATACAACCCGTTTTCAAAGCTAGAAAACTATCATAAACAAAAGAAAAGTATTCCCATATTATGTGAAATAATTACTATTCACTAATCGTTCAAAGCAGCATATCCTGTTTTTCACCGTCCATACAATAAACTTTACTAGCATAGTGTATGGACATTCGGAAATATCAATTGAATATTCTTTATTTATTATTGTTCCCCTTATCCGCAGCAGGGCAAGAATGGAGCAAACACGACTCACAATATAATACTATACGAAAAAGATAGGAATGGGTACCTCAAATCAGTATTTCATACGAATGGTAGATTCTATCGAGATAACCAACGATATAAGAAAGTTTTAGAAAACAAGAAAGCATATTTTCCATTTATTCTCGTACCTTTGTCATACGATTAAATATGCTATCATAATGAAGAACTTTATCAAGGGATTCCGGTTTACCCCCTCTAATTATCCGGCAGAAATAGAAGCAAAAATACAGAAATACAGGAAACAAGGTTACAAACTTCCTCCCCGTAAAGTACTCCGTACTCCCGAACAACTGGAAGGTATTCGGGAAAGTGCCAAAATCAATACTGCACTGTTGGACTATATTTCAGAAAATATTCGCGAAGGAATGTCTACTGAAGAGATTGATGTATTGGTATATGATTTCACCACCAGCCACGGTGCTATCCCTGCCCCACTCAACTACGAAGGATTTCCTAAAAGTGTATGCACAAGCATTAACGACGTGGTTTGTCACGGTATTCCCAACAAAAATGAGATTCTGAAAAGCGGAGACATTATCAATGTGGACGTTTCTACCATTTATAAAGGATATTTCTCCGATGCATCCCGTATGTTTATGATTGGCGATGTCAATCCTGACATGCAAAGATTAGTACAAGTCACCAAAGAGTGTATGGAAATAGGTATTGCCGCCGCACAACCCTGGAAACAACTGGGTGATGTAGGCGCCGCCATCCAGGAACATGCAGAAAAGAACGGTTTCAGCGTAGTTCGTGATCTCTGCGGACATGGCGTAGGGATGCAATTCCATGAGGAACCGGACGTAGAACATTTCGGCCGACGGGGTACGGGCATGATGATCGTACCGGGAATGACCTTTACCATCGAACCCATGATTAACATGGGAACCTACGAAGTCTTTATAGATGATGCCGACGGATGGACTGTCTGCACCGACGACGGCCTCCCCTCCGCCCAATGGGAAAACATGATTCTGATTACTGAAAACGGAAACGAAATTCTTACTTATTAATGGAATTAATTTTACTTATCGTTGTTGCCGCATTAGTGATAGTCTTACTAATACTGTCACTTACAAAAGGTAATAATCAAACGCAAGCGGAACAACTGCAAACAGCTTTGCGCCAACAAATGCAGGAGAACCGCGAAGAACTGAATCGCAGCATCCGGGAACTCCGCCTGGAGATGACTCAAACGCTGAATCAGAATATGCAGCAATTGCAAGACGTATTGCACAAAAATATGTTGACTAACGGAGAGCTGCAGCGTCAGAAATTCGATATGATGGCCCGTCAACAGGAATCATTGATTAAATCGACCGAAAAGAGGTTGGATGACATGAGGACAATGGTGGAAGAAAAATTGCAAAAGACATTGAACGAACGCATTGGCCAATCATTTGAAATTGTCCGCTCACAACTTGAGAATGTGCAGAAAGGACTAGGCGAAATGAAATCTCTGGCTCAAGACGTAGGCGGATTAAAGAAGGTGTTGAGCAATGTAAAAATGCGTGGCACATTCGGTGAAGTTCAGTTAGGAGCATTATTAGAGCAGATGATGAGTCCGGAACAATACGACGCTAATGTGAAAACCAAGAAAAGCGGAACCGAATTCGTTGAATTCGCAATCAAACTTCCGGGAAAGGATGATGCGAACAGCACCGTCTATCTGCCTATCGACGCTAAATTTCCCAAAGATGTATACGAACAATATTATGATGCTTTTGAAGCAGGAGATACTGCATTGATAGAATCGTCCGGCAAGCAATTGGAAACAACCATCAAAAAAATGGCGAAAGACATTCACGACAAATATGTAGATCCTCCTTTTACCACAGACTTCGCCATTATGTTTCTGCCTTTTGAAAGCATTTATGCCGAAGTAATCCGAAGAACAAGCCTGGTAGAAACTCTGCAAAAAGATTACAAAATAGTTGTCACAGGACCTACTACACTAGGGGCTATCCTAAATAGCCTGCAAATGGGATTCCGCACGTTAGCTATTCAAAAGCGAACGGGAGAGGTTTGGACGGTATTAGGAGCTGTAAAAACAGAATTCAGCAAATTCGGAGGACTACTCGAAAAAGTACAGAAAAACCTTCAAAATGCCGGCGACCAACTAGAAGAAGTAATGGGTAAGCGGACTCGCGCTATCGAACGAAAACTCCGCCAAGTTGAACAATTGCCACATGAAGAAAGCATGAAAATTCTTCCGATAGATGATGGAGACGATGAATCGACAGATTAAAGCGAAATCCGAAGTACGACATATCCCAGTAAGCCGGAAAGTACGGTTCCGGTCAATACACCAAATTTGGCCTGATTCAATAATACAGGATAGTCTACCCCAAAAGAAAGATTAGCGATAAAGAGTGATACAGTAAAGCCAATACCTCCCAACAATGCAACTCCGGAAAGATTCTTCCAGGTCATCCCTAAAGGCATGGGAGTCAATCTTATTTTTATAGCCAGCCAGGTAAAGAAATATATTCCAATAAATTTTCCCAGTAACAGACCGGCAGCAACAGCAATACTGACAGCTCCCACTAATTCGCCTCCCCCACTAAACACAACGCCGGCATTGACAAATGCAAAAAGAGGAAGAATCAAATAATTGACTGTTCCATGCAAATTATCTTCTAATGACTGCAACGGACTAATTACACGGTCGGAAGCCGATTCGACCTCTTTCAACTTGGCTATTTGCTCATTAGTCAGCACAATGCTTTCAGATTGCATTGCCGGAAAACCGGCAATGGTATGACGAATTTTTTCGATGTACTTCCCTACATTCAGACGAGGTTTAGCGGGAATAACAAAAGCAAGAATAACTCCCGAAATAGTGCTATGAATACCGGATTGCAAAAATAAATACCAGATAATCACCCCAATCACCAAGAAGAATACCTTATTTGTCGTTCCATACTTGCCTATAAAATAAAGTAAAATATAAAAGAGTATAGCTACCAAAAGATAGCCATAGGCAACATGTGAACTATAAAAAAGAGCGATCACCAAAATTCCCCCAATATCATCGACTACCGCAAAAGCAGTCAAAAAAATCTTCAAACTCAACGGCACACGGCTGCCTAATAAGCTCAACACCCCCAATGAAAAAGCAATATCCGTAGCCATAGGAATGGCGAGTCCATGTCCGCCTTCACTACCCGGAACACAAATAAGCGAATAGATCATCACAGGCAACAACATCCCACCACAAGCGGCAATGAAAGGCAACGCCGCCTTACGAAAAGAGGAAAGCTCACCTACCAATAACTCACGTTTGATTTCCAGTCCAACCAATAAAAAGAAAATCGTCATCAAACCATCATTGATAAACTCAATCATTCGCAGATTTTCCCCACCATGCGAAAGCAAATTAAAATTTCCTATCTGTAAATGAAGTTCATGCGACAAAAATTCCTGATATACCGGAGCCACAGAAGAGTTCGCAATAATGGCTGCCGAGATAGCAGCCAGGAATAAAAGAATACTCGCCGTGATATTCATAGACGAGAAGTTCCGCATAGTCCGCAAAATAGTCATAACGAAATGTTTTTATAATATTAGTTTTGCAATATACAGAATTTTCTAATTAGTATAACTCCTTAAAGCAAGATTTTTGACCCAAAGTACAAAAATTCCTGTCAAAATCAGATTCAGTACCAAGGTAAGAACAGAAATTACCAATGCCGGACCACCCAAGTTATAGCCCAATGCAATGAAAATGATTCCGGCTCCTACCTCACCACGGGTAAACATACCGATAGAAAGAGCCAGTCGCTCGCTTAATTTCCGGTCACGGTAAAAGAACATCGGGCAAAGCTTTCCTATATTCGACAATAAAGAGACAATCACTACATGAAACATAATCATCCCCCACGACATCATCTCCTGCGAACCGGTGACGGAATAAGCACCTGCATGAGTCTCCGCAAAGTTCACTCCAATAAAATGCGGCATACTCATCCCCACCAGGAACATGAAGAAAAATGAAATTCCGGTAGAAACCTTTCGTTCCACGGGCGTATCATGTTCCTTATGTTTCATAATCATACCCAGCACAAATGCAGGCAGCAGGACTTCAATATGAATACTTCCCTCCTCCCCATACAATTCCTTACTACCGAGATAAAGAATTTGAGTAGTCAAAAATATGATTATTGAATAAAAGAGGATAGCCTTCCAATCCTGACGCCAATCGTACTTATTCAGCCTTTGCCAGCCGATCGATAATAACAGGAACACAATCACCACCACAATAATCAACTGCCAGCGCAGCCCGATCATCATAATCTGAAGAGGAATCATCAAAAGAATCGTATCCAAATCATCGAAAATAGCCAACACCTGTATCTTCTTATAAATCCAACTGGACTTTAGCCCGATAGCCGCCAACATTGTAAACAAAATACCGGCTGATGTCGGTGCGGCAAAACGGCTCAACAGCAAATTCTCCTTCCAGGCTTCCCAACTATTCCAAAAATCGGGTGGAAGCAATACAAACACATAATAGATGGCAATCATAAACCACGGCAAAGCAGCCGTAGCCATGGCAATAAAATAATCCTGGGCGTAACTTTTCCACCGTGTCTTATCAAGAACAAATTCACGCCCTACATTAATCATTATAAAACTAAGGCATACATAGAGCAATACATTCGATATGGATTTAACAGCTCCATAGCCATCCCCTGCCATCATCGGCAAGAATTGCGAAACGACGAGCCCCAGCATCAGGAAGCCCGAAAAAGACAGAACTTTTCTCATATTTATAGTTGTTTGTTCCTAAAAAGTGATTGCCAAGGAAAGCTCTGCAGACAGAAGGCAATCACCTGGTGTATTAAAAACTAACCGCAAGTCAATTTGTTCAGAACATATCTCTGAAAAATTGCTTGCGGCAGTGTTTTTTTAATCCAGCTTCAGTACGGCGAGGAAGGCTTTCTGCGGCACTTCCACGTTACCGATTTGTTTCATTCGTTTTTTACCTCTTTTCTGTTTTTCAAGCAGTTTACGTTTACGGCTCACGTCGCCACCATAACACTTCGCGGTCACATCCTTACGAACTGCCTTAATGGTTTCACGAGAAATAATCTTCGCTCCGATAGCTGCCTGAATGGCAATATCAAACTGTTGACGCGGAATAAGTTCCTTCAACTTCTCACACATCCGGCGTCCCATATCGTAAGCATTGTCAATATGCGTCAAAGTGGAAAGCGCATCCACAGGCTCACCGTTCAAGAGGATATCCAACTTCACCAGTTTAGAAGTACGGAAACCATTCGGATGATAATCAAACGAAGCATACCCTTTGGAAATACTCTTCAACTTATCATAAAAGTCAATCACAATTTCTCCCAAAGGCATATTATAATAGATTTCCACCCGGTTACCGGAGATATATTCCTGTTTAATCAATTCACCACGTTTACCCAGACAAAGCGTCATGATAGGACCGATATAATCGGTAGTAGTAATAATAGATGCTTTGATATACGGCTCTTCGATATGGTCAATCATGGTCGGGTCAGGCATACCACCGGGGTTGTGCACTTCCTTCATATTACCTTGTTTATCATATATATGGTAAGAAACGTTCGGCACCGTAGTAATCACATTCATATCAAACTCACGGTCCAAGCGCTCCTGCACAATCTCCATGTGGAGCAATCCGAGGAAACCACAACGGAAGCCAAAACCCAAAGCCAACGAAGATTCCGGCTGGAAAGTCAAAGACGCGTCATTCAACTGCAACTTCTCCAAAGACGCACGGAGATCTTCAAAATCCTCCGCTTCAATCGGATAAACTCCGGCAAACACCATCGGCTTCACTTCCTCAAAACCGGCAATAGCCTTTTCACACGGACGGGCAATATGCGTAATGGTATCTCCCACTTTCACCTCTTTGGAAGTCTTGATACCGGAAATAATATATCCTACATCTCCCGTACGAAGTTCGTTACGAGGCACCATATCCATTTTCAACACCCCTACTTCATCGGCGTCATACTCTTTTCCCGTATTGAAGAACTTCACCTTGTCTCCCTTGCGAATCATACCGTTTTCGATCTTGAAATAGGCTATAATTCCGCGGAAAGAATTAAATACAGAGTCGAAAATCAAAGCCTGCAACGGAGCCTCTTCATCTCCTTCCGGATGAGGAATCCGCTCAATCACAGCCGCCAGTATCTCTTCCACTCCCATCCCCGTTTTGCCGGACGCACGGATTACTTCCTCCCGTTTGCAGCCCAACAATTCAACGATCTCATCTTCCACTTCTTCGGGATTGGCGCTCGCCATGTCACATTTATTAATCACCGGAATAATCTCAAGGTCATGTTCAATGGCCATATACAGATTTGAAATCGTCTGCGCCTGCACTCCCTGGGAAGCATCGACAATCAGCAACGCACCTTCACACGCAGCAATAGAACGCGATACCTCATACGAAAAGTCCACATGTCCCGGGGTGTCAATCAAGTTAAGGATATACTTTTCACCCTGATAAGTATATTCCATCTGGATAGCATGGCTCTTGATAGTGATCCCTCTTTCCTTCTCCAGATCCATATTATCAAGCATCTGCCCGGAAGTCACCTGAATGGTATGTGTAAACTCCAACAAACGGTCAGCCAAAGTCGACTTACCGTGGTCAATATGAGCAATAATGCAAAAGTTGCGTATATTCTTCATTCTGAATTCTTATTATTTTATCTTTTTGGTGTGCAAAGATACGTAAATGGCGGAATAAAAAAAAATGCGTTGATAACATTATGATTATGTACCAACGCATTTTTTTATTGCTTAAGTGAGTTACTCGCTTAGATCAATTTGATGAAGAGTTCACCTTCAACTTCTTCCACAGAGACTTTGTCTTCTCTCAATAACCAGCCAAGGCCGAGAAACAGATCTTTGTCAACCAATTTAGTTGCTTTTTTAAGCTGCTTGGCAGTCATTCCTTCTGTTTCGTTCAGTGTATTCCAGATAGTACCTGCAATTACACCAGCTTTTTCTTTCAACATTTGCTTTGCAATTTTAGTTAGACATGCTTAAAATCTTTCCAGCCAAAAGACTTTCAGATTTTATTTCGGAGGCAAAGATAGTTATTTTTATGTTATATAACACTTTATTGAGCACTTTTTTACCGTTTTTGTAATAAAAAAGCATTTTAGGAGCTCATTTTGGATGCTTTTCGAGATATTCAGACCAAATTCTTGCCGCTTCTTCAACCATTTTTGCACAGGGACGCTTGCTATAATATTGAGCAGTACGCTCTTCCGGAATAGTGGAGACGGGCTCTTTTTTCTTTAATCCCAACAATTCGCCACAAATCAGCGAGCCGTTACGCTTCTTAAATTCAGCCGCCAGTTCTTGCACTACCGCATAATTGGCAGCTTTTCCTTCCCGGTCAGTTGCTTCCGTAGCACCGGTTTCCAAGCCTGCCACCAGAAACATGCCGCAGGCAGCTCCACACGTTTCACGCATCCGTCCGATGCCCCCGCCAAAAGAAGCACTCATACGCAATGCCTGTTCCTGTGTAAATCCATACATGTCCGCAAAAGCCGCTACCACCGACTGTGAGCAGTTATATCCACTCCTAAAAAGCTCCACTGCTTTCTGTATTCTATCTTCCATAAACTATTTTGCATTTTTATTTTGTGCAAAAGTATAAAAAAGTATCTTTGTACCGGATAGGGCGTAAAGATTAAAATCAAAAAAAAGAAAATATGAACAAAACTATTTCATATAAAGAATCAACAGCCATTGCCATCCAAGCTATGATGAGCGCAGCCAGAAAGGATGAATATGCCGATAGGAAAAGAAAAAGTAATTTCCCTCAAAACAGAAAGAAACGTGATGTCACTCTTAAGGACATACGTGAATGGAACAAAAGAAGGAATTACAAAGAAGATACAGGAATTACAATCAATGCGATGATGGAATCAGCCATCAAAGATCCGTATGTTGATCTGAATCCACCATCCAAATTTTAAAAGACGGAAATTTATGGCTACAACATTTGATATTCAACTACCTCATTATTCGCGCGGATTTCACCTAATCACGCGCGATATTGTCTCACAGCTACCCGCACTTCCTGAAAGCGGCCTGCTGGTAGTCTTTATCAAACACACTTCTGCCGGACTGACCATCAACGAAAATGCAGACCCGGACGTACGGCATGACTTTCAGACGTTTTTTAATAAACTTGTCCCCGACGGTGCTCCCTACTTCATCCATACCCTTGAAGGCCCTGACGATATGAGTGCCCATATAAAAGCCTCCCTGATAGGAAGCTCGGTCACCATCCCCATCAAAAACCACCGTTTGAACTTAGGTACATGGCAAGGCGTCTACCTCGGCGAGTTTCGCGACGGAGGAGACACCCGTAAATTGAGTATTACCATTCTATAATATCTCCAGAGCCATCGGACAATGGTCGGAATGTACGGCCTCATTCAGGATATACGCCCGTTTCAACAGCGGGCGTACCGGTTCGCTGACCATACAATAATCAATTCTCCAGCCTTTATTCTTGGCACGCGAATTAAAACGATAGCTCCACCAGGTATATTCCTGTTTCTCCGGACAAAGCGTACGGAAAGAGTCCACATATCCCGCAGACAGGAAACGCGTCATCCATTCCCGTTCTTCAGGAAGGAAACCGCTGTTGGTCGCGTTCCGGACAGGGTCATGAATATCAATCGGCTCGTGACAGATATTATAATCACCGCAAAGAATCAAGTTGGGACGAGACTTCTGCAACTCCATCACATATTTCTGGAAATCTTCCAACCACCCCATTTTAAAGGCCTGGCGTTCATCCCCGCTTGTTCCCGAAGGGTGATAAACACTGACTACCGACAAGTCTCCGAAGTCCGCACGGATGAAACGTCCTTCATTATCGTATGCTTCCATTCCCATCCCATATTCCACATGGTCCGGTTCCCGCTTGGTAAGTATAGCCACTCCACTGTATCCCTTCTTCTGCGCCGAGTACAAATAAGACTTGTAGCCCAATGCTTCAAACACTTCTCCCGGATATTGGTCCGGTTGCAGTTTCGTCTCTTGCAGACAAAGAATATCAGGATTCTCCTGTGCCAGCCATTCCGGTAACCCTTTAGATACGGCTGCACGTAGTCCGTTCACGTTATAAGTAATAATTTTCATCATTCTATATTTATAAGTTCATGTTCATTTTATGAAAACAAAAGCATAATGTTCAGTACCGAAACGATAATAGCAATCGAGTACAACACGAACGTACTCCAACGACTATTGACATAATCGCCCATCACCTTTCGGGAAGACGTCAGTCCCACCTGTAAGAACACGGTGAAAGGCAATTGAATACTAAGTACCATCTGCGAAATAATCAATCCTTTAAAAGGATCTCCAATAAAGAAAATCAGCAATAAGGCAATTCCCAAAGATAAGAGAACTCCCACCTGCGAGTGACTGTCCTTGATATGATAAGACTCGCCGAAAATACCTGCAAAAATAGAACCTGCCGCCATTCCGCTCGTAATAGTTGACGAAATGCCCGCCATCAGCAATGCCAATGCAAATACAATTGCCGCATTACTTCCCAATAAAGGTTCGAGCAAAGACTTAGCCTGTTGCAGTTCCTCTACCTGAATACCGCTCTTAAAGAAAGTGGCGGCCGCCAGCAGAATCATGGCACTGTTAATCGCCCAACCTACAATCATTGAGAAAAGAGTGTCAAACAACTCATATTTCAATACCTTCTTAATAGAAGCATCATCTTTCTTATTGTACTCGTGACTCTGTATCACCTCCGAATGAAGGAACAGATTGTGAGGCATCACTACCGCTCCCAACACACTCATGATAATCAGCATACTACCTTTCGGGAAAGAAGGAGTCACCCACCCCGCCGTTGCAGCCGGCCAGTCTATTTCCACCAGAAACAATTCATAAATAAATGAAAGCCCGATAACAGAAACGAACGCAATGATGGAACGTTCTATCTTTTTATACGAATTAGTGAAAAGCATGATGGAGACAAAAAGCGTAGTCAATACAGCTCCCCATATAATAGGAATATCCAATAACATTTCCAACGCGATGGCACCTCCCAGAATTTCCGCCAGGGAAGTAGAGATCGACGCCAGTACTGCTGTGCCAAGAATAGGTCGTGACACCCATTTAGGGGTGTACTTAGTGGCCGCCTCCGAAAGGCAAAGTCCGGTAACGATTCCCAAGTGAGCAACGTTGTGCTGAAGGACAATCAGCATGATAGTAGACAAGGTAACCACCCAAAGCAAGGAATAGCCGAATTCGGAACCGGCGGCGAAATTAGAAGCCCAGTTTCCCGGATCAATAAATCCTACAGTAACCAGTAGCCCCGGACCAATATATTTAAAAACATCCAGTCCACCCAGATAGCGTTTATGATCTTTCCGTCTTAAGTCTTGAAAAATATTCTTCATTTTTGCATAATAGTTTATCCAGTACAAATATACTTATAAATAACGAGTGAGAATCAATTTTAGTTCAAAATACCGACCAATAAGTAGATGACCTATGGACACAGATGATACACTAATTATGAGGACATTATTATAAAAGGGTTGAGTAAGGACTACTCGAGAAAAAGAAATAAGGACTTTCTGCTAAAAAAATGACCTCCGACAAACCAATTGCCAGAGGCCACAAATCAATATATAATTTACATAAATGAAAAATCAATCAATATCCCATCTCATGCAATGCACGACATAATTGATCGGGACATGAAGTCGGTCTGCCACCACAACGCACTCCTTCAAGTTTTGTGATCACATCCGCTACCTTCATCCCTCTCACAAGGCGGGAAAGACCTTGAAGGTTACCATTACATCCTCCCCAGAAAGCAACTTCCTTCACCACTCCATCTTCCACATTCAGTTCGATATTCGTGCTGCAAGTCCCCTGGGTCTTATAAACATATTCCATAACCTGTCTTACTCCTCTTCCCCTTCTTCCGGTTGCATATTGGTATAGACAGTCTGCACGTCATCAAATTCTTCCAGACGTTCGATCATCTTATCCAATGTTTCGCGTTGTTCCGGAGTAACCTCTTTCAAGTCGTTCGGGATATAAGTGAAGTCTCCACCGACATCTTCAAAGCCACATTCTTCCAGATGCTTCTGAATAGCGGCGTAGCTCTTAGGATTACCATAGATAGTAATTGTTCCCTCTTCATCATCTTCTTCATATTCATCTTCCACGTCATAGTCGATCAGATCGAGAATCAGTTCTTCCATATCCAATCCGTCTTTCTTCTTGAAAGTGAACACACATTTGTGGTCGAAAAGGAACGCAAGAGAACCCATTGTACCCAGATTGCCACCGAACTTATTGAATACCGAACGAACATCAGCCACCGTACGAGTTGTGTTGTCTGTCAATGTATCTACAAACACAGCAATACCGTGAGGGCCGTATCCTTCATAAGTCATACTCTTGTAGTCGCTCTGGTCTTTACCCATTGCGTTTTTGATAGCACGTTCAATGTTATCTTTCGGCATGTTTTCACGCTTACAAGTAGCGATCACCGAACGCAGCGTCGGGTTGTTTTCAGGTTCCGGACCGCCTGCCTTTACAGCGATAGCGATTTGTTTACCCAGTCTTGTAAAAGTTTTAGCCATGTGACCCCATCTTTTCAGTTTAGCGGCCTTTCTATATTCAAATGCTCTTCCCATTGGTTTATATTTTTAATAATGACAATTTTAAGTTTATCTAAGTTTGGCACCCAGTTTATCTTCCAGGTTCTTCACCAGTTTCGACATGATCTTATCAATCATCTTATCATTCAAAGTCTGGTTTTCATCTTGAAGCAGGAAGCTCACCGCATACGACTTCTTACCCGCTTCGAGGTTCTTACCTTCATATACATCAAAAAGCTCCACCTCTTTCAACAGCTTCTTCTCTGTTTCGTATGCAATCTTTTCGATTTCGGCAAATTGTATATTCTTATCAAGCAACAATGCCAAGTCGCGTTTCACAGCAGGGAATTTGGAGATTTCCTTGTAGCTGATCTTCACAGAACGGATGGCTTTCATCAATTCCTTCCAGTTCAAGTCGGCGTAATATACTTCATTGTCGATATCAAATGCTTTCAACAGCTTCTTAGTTACAATACCGAAAGAAGCAAGACGTTTTCCGCCCTTCGTGTTGACAGAGAGTGCGGCAGCAAAAACATCGTCTGTCAGATTACCTACAACCAGATTGTGCAAATCCAGTCCCAGACGCTTCAATATATTTTCTACATAAGCCTTCAATTCATACACCGAACTGTTCTCATCCGCATGCGCCCATGAATTGGAAACCTTCTTACCGGTTACCCACAAGCCCAAGTGATAATCTTCCGAATAAGGAGCCAGTACCTTCTCTTCGTTCTTCTTGTCAGCATTGAAATAATAACAGTTACCGAATTCGAAGAATTTCAAATCAGCGTTCTTACGATTGGCATTATGAGCAATGCTTTCCAGTCCGCCGAACAGCAAGGTCTGACGCATAGCGTTCAGATCAGCACTCAACGGATTGAGCAACATCACCAGGTGATTGGACGGATAAGCCTCCAACCCATCATAATAAGCAGCACGAGTCAGTGAGTTGTTCAGAATTTCATTGAATCCACAACCCACCAGTTGTTCTGCAATCAGATTCTGCAATTTATTCGACTTGTCGTGCTCACCCTTTGTAGTCAGACTGGAGTTCAACGTAGTCGGAATTTCCACATTATTATATCCATAGATACGAAGAATATCTTCAATCACATCGCAATCACGCTGCACGTCTACACGATAAGGAGGAACAGCCAATGTCAGTCCTTCTGCCGTTTCATTGGTAATCTTCATTTCCAAGCTAGTCACAATGCTCTTGATTGTCTCTACCGGAATCACTTTACCTACCAAAGAATGTACTTTTTCGTAAGCAAGATCGACAATAAAATCCTGTGCAGGAGTAGTGAATACATCTTTTATTTCAGAAGAAATCGTACCGCCAGCCAGTTCTTTCACCATCAAAGCAGCCAGTTTCAGGCAATAAATCACGCCGTTCGGATCGATACCACGTTCGAAACGGAAAGAAGCATCCGTATTCAAGCCATGACGACGAGCCGTCTTACGCACCCATGTAGGATGGAAATAAGCACTTTCGATGAATACGTCTGTCGTGGCTTCCGTAGAACCGGAGTCCAGTCCGCCGAATACGCCGGCAATACACATGGCCTCTTCCTTGTTGCAAATCATCAGGTCGCGTTCGTTCAACTTACGCTCCACTTCATCCAACGTAACGAACGGAGTACCTTCGGGCATTGTTTTCACAATCACTTCATTGCCTTTAATCTTTCCGGCATCGAAGCAATGCAACGGCTGACCGAAAGCATGAACGATATAGTTCGTAATATCCACTACATTATTAATAGGGCGCACACCGATCAGGCGCAATTTGTTTTGCAGCCATTCCGGACTCTCCTTCACCGTTACACCTTTCACGGTAACACCGGCATAATGCGGACAAGCTTCGCTGTTTTCAATCTTCACTTCGATATTCAAGTCATGGTTTTCCACTTTAAAGCCATCCACTGACGGGCGCTGTAAAGTTGCCTGACGACCGTTCTGAATCAGATAAGCATACAGGTCACGAGCTACCCCATAGTGAGAGCAGGCATCCGCACGGTTAGGCGTGATGTCCACTTCCAGTACATAATCGCTCTTGATATTATAATAATCCTTGGCAAGCGTACCCGGAACAGCAGTTTCCGGCAATACGATGATACCTGCATGATCCGTACCGATCCCGATTTCGTCTTCAGCACAAATCATACCTGTAGATTCTACCCCACGGATTTTTGATTTCTTGATGGTAAAACATTCGTCACCGTCATAAAGTTTCGTACCTAAAGTAGCTACCACCACTTTCTGTCCGGCAGCCACATTCGGGGCACCACAAACAATCTGTACCGGTTCACCGTCTCCCAGATTAACAGTAGTAATATGCAAATGGTCAGAATTAGGATGTTCCGTGCAGGTCAGCACTTCACCGATCACAAGTCCTTCCAAACCACCTTTAATGGTTTGCACTTCTTCTACACCACCTGTTTCCAAGCCGATAGAAGTCAACGCAGCAGCCGTTTCATCGGGCGTCAGGTCGAAGTTGACATACTCTTTCAGCCAGTTATAAGAGATATTCATATACTTAATTTTTTATTGTTTCTCAAAAAGATTCGCAAAGTTAATAAGATTTTTCGGTTGACCGAGAAGGTTTGATAAAAAATTGCGCGTTATTTCACCACAGGGACGCAACTAGAACGGCAAAGGTCCATCCCCCGGTGCTCCGAACGGATTCGCTGTCTGCGGTGCAAAATCAGGCGCGGGAGGAGGTACGGAACCTGCATTACCTGTATTCATTTTCGATCCTAACATAGCCCCGGCAGGCTCACCCGGCATCGGGATAACCATATCGTCCTCCGGATTGGAGAAACGGGTAAATTCTCCCTTAAACCGGAGCAACACCTCGCCTACCGCACCATTACGATGCTTGGCGATGACAATCTCCGCCATACCACGCAGGTCATTACCACGATCATCCTGATAAATCTTATAGTATTCCGGACGGTGGATAAAGCACACCATATCGGCATCCTGCTCGATGGCTCCCGATTCACGAAGGTCACTCAACTGCGGACGTTTACCATCAATACCTTCACGACTTTCCACACCACGATTCAACTGCGACAGTGCGATAATCGGAATATTCAACTCTTTCGCCAGTCCTTTCAACGAACGGGAAATGGTACTAACCTCTTCCTGACGGCTACCAAACGCCATACCGCTCGCATTCATCAACTGAAGGTAGTCAATAATAATGATTCTCACCCCATGTTCACGTACCAGACGACGCGCTTTCGTTCGAAGTTCAAATACAGACAGAGACGGAGTATCATCCACGTAAAGCGGTGCATCCATCAGATTCTTCAGTTTATAGTCCAATTGCTGCCATTCATAATTTGCCAACTGTCCACTTTTGATCTTCTCACTCGGAATCTCACAGACATTCGCAATCAAACGGTTCACCAACTGAACGTTACTCATTTCAAGCGAGAACAACGCCACCGGGTTCCGATAATCGACAGCAATATTCTTAGCCATAGAAAGGACAAAGGCGGTCTTACCCATCGCAGGACGTGCAGCGATAATGATAAGGTCGGAATTCTGCCAACCGGAAGTCATCTTGTCTAGCTTTGTAAAACCACTCTCAAGACCACTCAAACCGTCGGTTCGCGCCGCAGCCTTCTGAATCAGCTTATAGGCTTCGTCAATCACCGGATTGATCTGCGTATAATCCTTTTTCATGTTCTGCTGCGAAATCTCAAAAAGTTTACCTTCCGCTTCCTGCATCAAGTCGTCCACATCCAGCGTTTCATCAAACGCTTTACTCTGGATATTGCTCGTAAACGTAATCAACTCACGCGCCAGAGATTTCTGTGCAATAATACGGGCGTGATACTCAATATGCGCGGATGAAGCCACCTTACTACTCAATTGAGTAATATAGAACGGGCCTCCCACCTCTTCCAATTCTCCGCGTTTGCTAAGTTGTTCCTTTACAGTCAGAATATCCACCGGTTTCTGATTCACCGCAAGATCGGTGATAGCAGAATAAATCAACTGATGTCGGTGTTCGTAAAAAGATTCGGGACGAAGAATCTCACTCACCAATGAGTAAGCATCCTTTTCAATCATCAAAGCTCCCAGAACTGCTTCTTCCAGTTCAGGTGCCTGCGGCTGAATACGTCCATAATCATTTACCGGTTGTACCTTAGTAGACTTTGTATTGCGGGTATTTCTTTTCTGTTCGGCCATCGAGGTATTTACTATTTTACAATTTACTATTTACTATTTTGCGACCGGACAGACTCCTTTATAACAGAGTTTTTCCAGTCGGGACGACAAAGATAGAATATAATCATGAAGAATGGATAAGGAAAAATGAAGATTTTACTAACTTTGCTCCCGAATTACATTCAACACATGATTAATTGTCATGTGCGGCACTGCAAATAGTAAATCGTAAATTGTAAAATAGTAAATAACCTTATGCTCGCTTTTCCTAATATCAAAATAAACCTGGGACTTTCCATCACGGAAAAACGCCCGGACGGATATCACAATCTGGAAACCGTTTTCTATCCGGTAGCCCTCGAGGACGCTCTCGAAATCCGTACTTCTTCTGAAACAGAAAAGAAGATTACCCTCCACCAGTATGGCATGGAGATAGCCGGCAATCCGGAAGACAACCTGGTGGCAAAGGCCTATTCATTGCTGGATAAGGAGTTTCATCTTCCCCCTGTCGAAATTCATTTATATAAGCATATTCCCTCGGGAGCCGGACTGGGGGGCGGTTCATCCGATGCCGCTTTTATGCTGAAGTTGCTCAACGATCATTTTCAGCTGGAATTATCTGAAGAACAGCTGGAGGTATATGCCGCCACTTTGGGAGCGGACTGTGCTTTCTTTATTAAAAACAAGCCGACCTATGCCGAAGGGATCGGAAACCTGTTCTCACCAATCGAGCTTTCATTAAGCGGTTACCAAATCATGATTGTCAAACCGAACGTTTTCGTTTCTACCCGGGAAGCCTTTTCAAATATCCACCCGCACCGTCCGGAATATCCGGTCAAAGAGGCAATCCTGCGTCCAGTTGCAGAATGGAAGGATATCCTAATCAATGATTTTGAAGCAAGTGTATTCCCGCAACATCCCGTTATTGGGGAAATTAAAAGAGAACTCTATCATCAAGGAGCGATCTACGCATCCATGAGCGGCTCCGGCTCATCCGTATTCGGGCTGTTTGCTCCCGGATCTACTCTACCGGAAATTGATTGGGGAACTGATGCGTTCTGTTTTAAAGGAACATTAAACAAATAAGTCTTACCAACAATATGCAGTTGAACATTTTATCAAAATCCCAACATGGCAGCGGGATGTATATTGAGTACCCGGCAAAGCAAGCGAGCTATTTTTAAAGTAGGTTCCGAGCGCCCCGAAATATAATCATTCACACGTGAAGGGCTAACCCCTATTTCACTAGCAAGTTGTTTTTGTGTCATGCCCTTCTCTTCAAGAGATAGCTCTATTAATTCTGCTACGGTTGGTTTTTCTATAGGAAAATGTTCCTTCTCATACGCAATCACTATATCAGACACAACAGAAAGCTCCACCATTCTCTTGTCATTTACAGGAGTACTGTTGTCAACCAAAGGTAGAAGTTCTTCAATTCTTGCCAATGCAAATTCGTATTGTTCTTTCGTTATTTTAGTCATATCTATTATATTATATAGTTGAACAATCTATTTTATCATAATCCTTATGAGAACCCACCCAACGGACAAAGATGTATCCCACCGTAAATTTAACAACCACTACCAGCCGATAGTTGTTCCCTCTGATATTAAAAACATAGTGTTGATTGCCTACATAATCAGTCGATAGAAAATCCGCTTTTATATCAGACAAATTCCGCCATTCTGCTTTTTCCGCTATATCATACCAACGTTCTAAAGCAACACGTGAATCTTCACACCCTTTCGTCTCGTAGAAATCTTTCAATTTCTTATGTGATACTACTCTCATATCTTATTTATTTGATGCAAAATTACAAAAAAAATTTTGGATAACAAAAGAATAATAGCAAAATATTTTATAAATCAAAATATCATTCCGGGCGAACAAAAAACGGTACCACGACTCACGTCGTAGTACCGTCACAACACAAACACAAAATAAAACACGACAAAACTACTATGCAATCTTTCCTGTCTATGCCGGGGAGGCATAAGTACTATTTACGTATATTCGCATACTCATAAACAGCTTCAGGTCGATTAGCATCAAATAAACAAATCGCATGCACGATTTGTTTAATCTTTTATGTTTATTTTAAAACAAATCTCTTTTATTGAATCCCTCTTTCACGGAGTTTCAGCTGCCAGTTCCATGCAGAACGTAAAGTATCTTCCAAAGTTTCTACAGCCTTCCAACCCAGTTCCTGATTCGCGAAATCCGGATTCGCCCAAACTTTTTCAATGTCGCCTGCACGACGTCCGACAATCTGATAATTCAATTTTACGCCGGTGGCTTTTTCAAAGCCATTTATTAATTCCAATACAGAAACACCACGTCCTGTACCGATATTGAATACTTCCACTTTTTCTTTTTGTGTCTTTTCCAAGATACGACGGATAGCGATCACGTGGGCTTTAGCCAAGTCAACAACATTGATAAAGTCACGGATACAAGAACCGTCCGGTGTATCATAATCATCACCAAACACACTTAGTTTCTCACGGATGCCGATGGCGGTTTGGGTCAGATATGGAATCAGGTTTTGAGGAACCCCATTAGGCAGTTCACCCAACAATGCCGTAGGATGCGCACCAATCGGATTGAAATAGCGCAGCATAATCGCATTGATCGGAGCACCTGAAGCTACCGTATCACGAATAATCTCTTCATTGATCTGTTTCGTATTTCCGTATGGCGATTCCGCTTTCTTAATCGGAGCCTTTTCTGTCACCGGCAATTCATCCGGCTGGCCATATACCGTACAGGAAGAAGAGAACACAATACCTTCTACTCCATGTTTTGGCATCAGTTCGAGAAGGTTAATCAAAGAAACCAGGTTATTACGGTAGTAAAGCAACGGTTTCTGTACCGATTCTCCTACTGCTTTGCTCGCTGCAAAGTGAATGATCGCCTTAATTCCTTTATATTTTGTAAATACTGCATCAAGACCAGCAAAGTCCAGGCAATCCAGCTTTTCAAAAACTGGGCGAATACCGGAAACTTTCTCTATATTGTCAACAACATCAGCACTTGAATTTGATAAATTATCGATGATGATTACTTCATATCCACTGTTTTGTAGTTCTACAACAGTATGAGACCCTATGTATCCTGTCCCGCCTGTTACTAAAATTCTTTCTTTCATATACTTTATAAAAATGGTTAGTTTCTCGGCTTATCATTGTTTGAGTTACAAATGTATGGAAATAAAATGGAATAGCAATAATTTGCCACAATTTTATTTGCTGAAAAGTAATTTAGGTACGATTGGGTGGCAATCAGGTATAAAAAAGAATTGGAAACTCAAAGCTGTATGTCGCCATACAGCAGAGCTTCCAATCCCCTATTTAATTATCAACTGTAAATCCTTACACCACGCCGGAGAATCCCATGAATGCCATAGCAAGCAAACCGGCGGTAATCAAGGCAATCGGAGTGCCTTGCATTCCTTTAGGTACTTTCACAAGGCTCATCTGTTCGCGCAATCCGGCAAAAAGCACCAGTGCCAGACCGAAACCGATGGCCGTAGAAAACGCGTACACAACACCTGTCAGCAGGTCGTAGTCTTTCTGAATCACCAGGATAGCCACACCAAGAATACAACAGTTGGTTGTAATCAAAGGCAAGAACACGCCCAAAGCCTGATACAGAGCAGGCGATACTTTTTTCAGAATGATTTCCACCATCTGCACCAATCCGGCAATGACCAGAATGAACGTAATCGTCTGCAAATATCCCAGCCCGAAAACATCCAATACAAACTTCTGAATCAGGAAGGTAACGATGGTAGCGATGGTCAACACGAAAGCAACCGCAGCGCTCATACCCATCGCAGTCTCTACTTTCTTGGATACGCCCAGGAACGGACAGATACCCAAGAACTGCGACAACACGATGTTGTTTACAAAGATTGCCGAAATAAATATCAATATATATTCCATATTCTTTTCTTATTTAATTGAATTAGGCTTTCTTGAAACTGTTAATCAGCGCAATGAGGTATCCCAAAGCGATGAAAGCACCCGGAGCCAATACAAATACCAACATTCCATATTCTTCCGGCATGATGGTCAGATCGAAAATCTTACCGGTTCCCAGAAATTCACGGACAGCACCCAGCAATGTCAGGGCAATGGTGAAACCAAGTCCCATGCCGATACCGTCGAACATAGAAGCAACTGCGTTATTCTTGGCGGCGAATGCTTCGGCACGTCCCAACACAATACAGTTCACTACAATCAACGGGATGAAAAGTCCGAGCGTAGCGTACAGTCCCGGCACGTATGCCTGCATCACCATTTGAAGCAAGGTTACGAAAGACGCGATCACCACGATAAACGACGGGATACGCACCATATCCGGAATCAGGTTCTTGATTAAAGAGATCACCACATTCGAGCAGATCAATACGAACATGGTAGCCAGTCCCATACCCATACCATTGATGGCCGACGAAGTCGTACCCAATGTAGGACACATACCGAGCAGGAGTACAAACGTAGGATTCTCTTTGATAATCCCGTTCATCATTACTTTAAAGTTATTCATTATCTGTCTCCTTTCTTATTTAGCACTGACCGAATCAGTAAGTTCAACTTTTATTGTGGCTCCCGTAGCTGCGTCTGCGTCTGTAGCCTTTTGAGATGCACCGCTGACACCGTTCACTTCACCACCTTTGGCTTTATAGGCTTGATAGGCAGCATTCACCGCATTCAGGAAAGCACGTGAAGTAATGGTAGAAGCTGTAATGGCATCCACCGTTCCCCCATCTTTGCTGACGGTCAGCGGAGTTTCACCCGGATTCATCCCCAAAATAGATTTCGTACTCGCTTCGTGAGATACAGCCTGTTCTCCCTTGGCCGGGTCGTATGCTCCGAACCATTTGTCGGCTTTAGAGCCCAGTCCCGGAGTTTCCGCGTGAGCGAGCAACGAGTAATTATAGATTTTACCTTCGGCGTTAAAACCGACCAGTACTTTCAGTTCGCCGCCAAATCCCATTGATTTAGCTTCGACAGCCGTTCCTACAAGTTCTTCGCCGTTCTTGGCGGGATAAACGATGAAGTCAACGTTCTTCTTTCCGTCTTTCTCGCTGAAGATCGTATCGCTTTCCGCTACCGGATTATTGGTAAATTCGGGAAGAACCTTTTTCAAGGCCTCGTTCAGCGTCTTCGCGTTCGCTTCGGCAATGGGGCCTTTTGTCAGTTCGTTTACATAAGCCAGCAACGCTACGGAGACAGCCGTCACACCCGTAAGCACCAGCAACATATTCTTTAAAGATGATTGTAACTTTTTCATTTCTTCTTCGCTACCTCCCCAAAGCGTTTAGGTTTACAATAGGTGTTAATCAGCGGAGTGAACGCATTCATAATCAGGATGGCGAACGACATACCTTCGGGATAGGCACCGAACAGACGGATGACAACCGTCAGCAGACCGATACATACACCATAAATCAACATTCCTTTTTTGCTCATCGGAGAAGTCACATAGTCGGTTGCCATAAAGACAGCACCCAGCATCAGACCGCCGGAGAGCAATTGCAATACCGGAGAAACGTATTTTTCAGGATCTGCCAGGTGCATGATACCTGCAAAGATAAACACGGTAGCCAGGATAGACACAGGAATATGCCAGGTGATGATTTTCTTCCAGAGCATATAAACGAGTCCGATCAGCAGGGCCAGTGCACTCACCTCACCCAAGCATCCGCCATTCTGTCCGATCAGCAAGGTCAATGCGTCCGGAATCTGGCTTAAAGCGGCAGTGTCACCGTAGATGGCTTGCTTCATCAATGCCAGCGGAGTGGCACCGGTGGTAGCATCCGTATAAGCGGTCAACTGTCCGACTACCGGCCAGCTGGTCATCTGCACCGGAAAAGAAAGCAACAGGAACACACGTCCTGCCAGTGCCGGATTAAAAGGATTGCAGCCTAATCCACCGAAAGACATTTTGCCTACACCGATAGCAAACAGTGCACCCAGAATGATAATCCAGATAGGGAGATTAGACGGTAAGTTGAATGCCAGCAACACACCTGTGATGATGGCAGAGCCGTCGCAGATGGTAGTGGTAGGTTTCTTCATTAAATATTTCCCGATCGCCCATTCGAAGAACAAACAAGCTGCAACGGAAGTAGCCGTGACAATCAGGGCACCCAGTCCGAAGAAATAGAGAGACACCAGAAAAGCCGGAATCAGTGCGATCAGCACGCCATACATATTTTTCTGTACGCTGTCTCCGCCATGAACGTGGGGTGATAGTGATACGATTAATTTATTTTCCATATTCGTTATTTTTTAGCTTGACGTGCACGAATCATAGCACCTACTTTGCCTTTGCCCAGACGACAGTAGTCGAGCAACGGACGGTTGGCAGGACAAGTGAACTGGCAAGAGCCGCACTCGATACAATCCATGATTCTTTCTTTTTCCATTGTTTCAAAATCTCCGTTTTCGGACAAAGCTCCGAGCAAGTACGGTTCCAGTCCCATCGGACAGGCACTCACGCACTTCGCGCAACGGATACAAGTCTGCGCCTCACCACGTTTGGCTTCCTTCTGATTCATAATCAGGATACCGGAACTGCCCTTCGCAGTAGGAACCTCGATATTTACGAGCGCCTTACCCATCATCGGACCGCCACCGATCACCTTACCCGTATCTTCGGGCAGACCACCGCAAGCGTCAATCAACTGTTTCATCGGTGTACCGATACGAGCCAGGAAGTTGGAAGGTTTCGCAACCGACTTTCCTGTCACGGTAATCACACGTTCGAACAACGGCTTATTTTTCTGTACAGCTTCATAAACGGCAAATGCTGTTCCCACGTTCTGAACGACTGCTCCCGTAGAGATAGGCAATGCGCCGCTCGCCACCTGACGTTTGGTGATTGCGTCAATCAATTGCTTTTCACCTCCTTGCGGATATTTCACCTTCAAGGGCACTACTTCGATACCTGCATAGCTGGAAGCCACTTTAGTCATCAGTTCGATAGCATCAGGCTTATTATTTTCGATTCCGATAAATGCCTTGTTCACTTTCACCGCTTTCATCAAGATAGAAACACCCACCATGATTTCTTCCGCGTGTTCCAGCATCAGCTGATGGTCGGCAGTCAGGTAAGGTTCGCACTCTACGGCATTGATAATCACACATTCAGCCTTGAAAGAAGGAGGAGGACAAAGTTTTACCTGCGTAGGGAAACAAGCACCGCCCAGACCTACGATTCCGGCATCGGCAATCTTCTTCACGATCTCTTCTGCGGAAAGTTCACACTCTTTCACCAGTGTGGTGCTACGGTCGATTGTTTCTTCCCATTCGTCGCCTTCCACATCAATGAAGATGGCAGGTTTCGCATAACCGCTGGCATCGACTATGGTATCAATCTTCGCCACTTTACCACTGACCGAAGAGTGAATTGCTGCCGAAACAAAGCCGGCAGGTTCGGCAATCCGTGTGCCTACCTTTACCACATCCCCTTTCGCTACAACCGGTTTTGCAGGCGCACCGATGTGCTGCCCCAGCAAAATAACAGCCTTTGCAGGAACTTCCGCTGTGATAATAGGTTGATGTGCCGACAATTTATTTTCGTGTGGATGAACTCCACCAATTGAAAATGTCTTTAACATACAGTTCTGTATTTTATTCTGTTATTATTCTGTTACTTTCGGAGCTTCTGTAGCCTTTGCAGCAGGAGTTTCCACTTTTGCAGCCGGTTTCGGAGCAGCCGGAGCTTCTTCTTTCGGTTTCCGCGGCGGGAAATTCAACTCGATAATGCTATTCTGCGGACAAACTTCCACACATTTCCGGCAAGATTTACACTTGTTCGGATCGATGTAAGCCAAATTGTTTTCCAGCGTAATAGCCTCGAACGGACAAGTCTTCACACACTTGCCACAGCCGATACAGCTCACTGTACAAGCCTTACGTGCCACAGCTCCCTTGTCTTTATTCACACAAGAGATATACACGCGGCGTGACTTCTTTCCTTGCGGACGGATTTCGATGATCGCTTTCGGGCAAGCCTTCACACAGGCGCCACAAGCGGTACATTTCGCTTCATCCACTTCCGGAAGCCCCGTTTCAGGATTCATGTGGATGGCATCGAACTGACAAGCAGCCACACAGTCGCCACACCCCAGACATCCGTAACTACATCCCGTTTCCCCACCATACAGCGAAGCGGCAATAGCACAACTCTTCGCACCATCATATTGGTTGGTACGCGGACGATTGGCACACGTTCCGTTACATCTTACCACTGCTACCATCGGTTCAGCTTCACCGGCTGCAAGTCCGAGGATATCAGCAATTTGTGCCATGACAGGTTGTCCACCTACGGGGCAGAATTTACCATCCAGCGAACCGGCTTTGACGCAAGCGTCGGCAAATCCGCTACAACCGGGATAGCCACATCCACCACAATTAGCCTGGGGAAGCACTTCTCCCACCTGAGCAATCCGCGGGTCTTCATACACGGCAAATTTCTTGGAAGCCACATAAAGAATAGCGGCCAGCACGAGCGCTATAGCTCCCAATGAAATCACTGCAATCAGAATCAAATTCATAATGTTTTTAGTTATTTATTGGTTTTATAGTAAATGAAAATTGTTGTTTGAGTCGCGTTTTATTGAGCCACAAAACGAAATAATAAGGTATAAGGACAGCCAGAGAAAGAAGTGCTGCATACAACTCATTCTCTATCCACGCCATCAAAAGAAACAATGAAAATATAAGAAGTACGAAAGGAAGTACGAAAGCCAATACCACTGCCATCATGCCCATCGACGTTTCGCCGACCACCATCACCTTCTCTCCCACCTGATAGGAAGAAGCCGCGGTATCTATAATATCTATGATTTTGTCCTTACTATCCGCCGAGGAACAATGCCCCTTTGCGCTACAAGCCGCGCAAGCCGATGTCTGGACAATCCTCACCGACAGATGAGAACCTTGGATGTTTTCCACAATACCTAGATGCTTTATAGTATTATTCGTCATTTTGCAAACTCCGCATTACAAATCGCGGCAAATTTAATCATTATTTGTGAACTACGAAGCATTCCCCCAACTTTTTCTACATAATAAATTGTTATTTTTTGCGTTTTCGTTATCGCACACGGAAAAGATATAGCTACCATTTGATATTTTTCAAGAATGGCAAATAGACATCCTAAACAAAAAATCCCAGCCGTTTTATTTCTTCAGCCGGGATTTTCCATCAATTATTTCACAGATTACTCCACTATCCATTTCTCAATATTACGCATTTTCGCGTTAAAGTTCTATATTTCAAACTCCGACTCTACCGCATTGGTGTTCGCATAAAAGGGAAGCAAAAATTTAATAAATCCTTCCTCTACTTCGCGATTAGGGAAGCCTAAACTATAAATTCCAAATTCTTCGTCATACCCTTTGATAGTGAGATAACCGCTCTGATAAATGACCGGAATGGGATTGTCCGATGTTGAATCAATACTGTTCAATACAGCGGCACTCGTTTCCTCATGCGCCATACGTTCCAAGTCATAATGATGTTTTTTCAGCAACTCCACTAGATAAGTAGGAGTTCCCGTTTCAAACCAATAACTACCGAACTCTCTATATTTAAAAGTATTAAGCAAGCTGAACGGATTATATATTCCGATAGAATTGTATGTAAAATGATAGCCATCATAGTACTCCCTCAATCTATTGCACAGTTCACCATAAGTCAGCTCCTTTGCATCCGCCAGTTCATGCAGTTCAATTTCCAAATTATCATGCAATTCTTTTTCAGAAACTCCGCAAATATCCACGTATTGCTTCCGCATTGAGATGTCATCGAGATTATTTAAATCGCTGAACACGCTTACCTTACCGAATTTCGTCACTCCCGTCAGAAAAGCAAACTGAATGCAACCGTCCATAGTCTTCAGCACACTATAAAAAGCTTTCATGGTATTACGGAATTCCTTCTGAAGCTCCTCGTTACCTATTGCTTGTAACATGGGCTTATCATATTCATCTATCAGAATGACCACACGCTGCCCGGTTTGCTCATAAGCCCGTTCAATAAGGCCGCGAAAACGCAATGCAAAAGTTGTTTCCGACGGGGCGGTGCCATATTGCTGTTCCCATTTCTCCAATGTGAAATTCAATATGCTGTCCAGGCTCTCCCGCGTATCATACTTCTCCGTATTAAGATCGATATGAAAAATGGGATATGTAATCCAATCCTTTTCCAGCTTTTCCATGGCCAAGCCCTCAAAAAGTTCTTTCTTGCCCAAGAAATACGCTTCAAGCGTAGATATCAACAGACTTTTTCCAAAACGACGGGGACGGCTCAAGAAATAATAACTGCCTGTCTTCACCATCTGATAAATCAAAGCAGTCTTATCAATATAGAAATAACCGTCTTTCCGGATTTTTTCAAAGTTCTGTATGCCAATGGGGTATATCTTGCTACTCATACGCTTTTAAAATTATTTAAATTATAATACAACTATGCATACGTTCCTCTTGAAATCACCCAATCAGCAATTGTCCGAGTCTCCGCACTAAAATTTATTGCAACCTTTACCACCGGAAGCCCGCAAAGAGCAAAACGATCTGCATATTGCTGCAAATCAATTTGCTTCATGGCAATCTCTGCATTTTGATTCAATTTCAGTTCTACCAGATAGAGAGTAGTCCTCGTGCGAAGCACCATATCCACACGTCCTTTCAGCGTGTGCACCTCCACATCGGTATAAATGCCCAGCAATGAGAATATCACATATAGCATCTGCTGGTAATGTCCCTCATAATCCGTGTTGTCGCAATAAGGCACAGTGGAAAGAAAAGCCTGAAGCAGCTTCAAAGCCTCGTCCATATCTCCCCGCACAATGTTACGCGCCAAATTACGCACCACACTGTTCACCTCATGACTGTCACTCGTCACATAAGAGGGAATCAGGCTTTTCATCAGACCGACACGCACCTCTTTGTTTGGAATATCAAGCATATATGCGTCAAATTCCAAATCCGCACCCTTTATCGTAAGGTAACCGGCCTGATAAAGCAACGGCATATAATTAGTCGCTAACTCCAAAGGCACGTTAAAATCACTGGGAGACGCTTCCTCGCCACCAATTTCTGATGGCAACACAGCATATTTACGCAGCATCTCTATGATATAAGTGGGCGTGCCACTCTCAAACCAATAAGAGCCGATCTCTCCCAAAGCCATCGCCTTCAGCAAACTGAAAGGATTGAAAACGTCGGGCGACGGCCACGAAAAATGATAACCGTCATAATTTTCCTTCAGTTTGTCCAACATCTCCTCTGCAGTAATTCCCAACCGGGTAGCCAGATGCTTTACATCGGGAGCCATTTGAGTACGGAGTTCTTCAGCAGTGATACCGCAAATGGCAGCATAATCAGGCAGCATACTCACATTGGTGATATTATTAAGTTCACTGAACACGCTAAGTTGCGAAAACTTGGTTATACCCGTAAGAAAAACAAAGCGCAGATAAGGATCACACGCCTTTAACGGACTGTAAAAATTACGCATCACATTACGTAACTGTGGCAAATTCTTTTCTTCATGAACCACATCGAGCAGAGGAGCGTCATATTCGTCTATCAAGACAACCACTTTTTTACCTGTCTGCTTGTAAGCACGTTTTATAAGTCCCTCCAGACGCTGATTCACATACAGTTCCTCTTCTACACGTCCATAAATCTCCTCGTATGCCATGAGTTTCAATTCCAGTTCCGCGTTCAGTTGTTCCTTGTCCACATGTTTAGCGGTACTCATGTCGAAGTGCAACACCGGGTGTTGTATCCATTCCTTCTCCAATGTCTCCATGGCCAGTCCCTCAAACAAATCCTTCCGTCCCTCGAAATAACAGTGAAGGGTACTGGTAAGCAAAGATTTTCCAAAACGTCGGGGACGGCTTAGAAACAGATAGCTGGAAGCCGAATGCGTCATCCGGTACACATATTCCGTCTTGTCAATATAGAGAAAATTCCCCTCACGTATCTTAAAGAAAGTCTGTATCCCGATAGGATATAATCTTTGCAAATCTTCCATATCAATCTTATTTTTCACAAAGCTACAAAAAAATCCATTCATAAAGACCACAGGCGGGAAACTTTTTCCCGCCTGCCACTTTTACCTTATCTGTTTTTTCACCGTTCTCCTCTCTCCTCCTCTTTTCTTCTTCTGTATCGAAAATACATTCTCCTCCATTCATCCCAGATAACTCCGGCTTCCTCTTCATTGAAGGCATCCAGACAGCACTCCACCACTTTTACGTAATCACTCAATGGGCGTTTTGCCCCTTTTTTAAATCATTAAAAGTAGAGTGGCCGATGTGTACGCTCTTCCGTATTTCGTCATTTTTCAAATCCGCACGCTTTTGCAACTCTCCTATGTAAACTCCTAAAGCTACATATAAACCTTTTTCATTTTCCATTCTTTTTTATTGTTAAAATTACACCGTAACGGTTAATTATTTTCACTTTCATCCCAACATGTCGGGACGATGTCTATTTTGCATTTACTAATTTTACGCCGTGTTTTGAAACACACTCATATTTTTTTGCAAAAATAAATATTTTAACTTGAAACAAAAAGAAAATGATGCCAAACAACTACAGAATGTCCTATTTCATGCCACCTATCGCTCCTATCAAAGACAAACAAGGCCGACTGATGACTCCTCCCACGCTTATCCCCTTCTGCGAAGTCTCCATCGAACAAGTTTTCCAAATGATTACTTGCAACGAGAATCTCAAAGCCCTGACCGAACAAGTGCGCAACTCCGAAGATATACGAACCGCCAAAGCGTCATTACTACCGTATGTGACCCCCTGCGGCACATTCACCCGCCGTAGCAGTAAGGATTTCGTCTCCCCGTCTCACCTGGTGATAGTAGATGTGGACGGTCTCCACTCTTATCAGGAAGCAGTGGAAATGCGACGTATGCTCTATGACGATCCTCTCCTACAACCTGTACTCACCTTTGTCAGCCCCAGCGGACTGGGTGTAAAGGCATTTGTTCCCTGCCATTATTCCTCCACGACAAATGACATCCAAAATATCACAGACAACATGAGTTGGGCGATGCGGTACGTAGAGACGGCATACAATACGGTAACAGCAGTTTCTTCCGAAACAAAATCCAAAGTAGATTTCTCCGGCAAAGACCTCGTGAGAGCCTGTTTCCTTAGTTACGACCCGGAAGCATTGTTCAGAACCACCAACAAATAAATCATAAATCAAAAATCATAAATCAAAATGACCGATATTGAATCTTTACGCCGTCTCACCGAAGCAGTCGAAACGGCAAGAGCGGACATTGCTCCCACTTATCTTGAATACGTACAATTGTCATTCGCCATCGCAACGGATTGCGGCGAAGCAGGACGTGAGTTTTTTCACCGCCTGTGCCGGGTGTCTCCCAAGTATCAGCGCGAACATGCCGAACGGGTATTCTCCAACGCACTCCACACCCAACGTGGAGAAGTGCACCTGGGCACCGCTTTCCACCTTGCCGAAGCGACGGGAGTAAGCATCTGCATAGAAGAAATGCCCAAACATCCCACAGGTACAAAAGGTACAGCAGGTACAGCACGCAAATTTCCCCCACACACGGGCGCGCATAATAAGGTGGGAAATGACAATATCTCCGATGATAGAGAAGGGGAAGAAGAACTATTACCAGGCAGTGAACCACAACATCAATTGCCCACTTTCCCGGAAAACGACTGGCCGGAATTTTTGCAACGTATCATAAAAGCCGGGAGCAGCCCAATACAACACGACATCATGTTATTGGGAGCGCTCACTGCCCTGGGTGCTTGTATGTCGCGCCACGTGCGATGCCTATATGGCGGCAAATACCATCACCCCAGCCTCCAATGTTTCGTAGTGGCTCCTTCGGCTTCCGGCAAAGGTATCCTTTCCTACATCCGCTTACTCGTGGAACCTATCCACGACGAGATCCGCAAAGAAGTGGCCATACAGATGAAAGCATACAAAAAAGAGAAAGCCGAGTATGATGCAATGGGAAAAGAACGAACCAAAAAGGAGGCTCCACAAATGCCCCCTAACAGGATGTTCCTCATTTCGGGCAACAACACCGGTACGGGTATCCTACAAAACATCATGGACTCCGACGGAACCGGACTTATCTGCGAAGCGGAAGCGGACACTCTTTCCACCGCCATCGGATCGGACCACGGTCATTGGAGCGATACCCTGCGCAAAGCGTTCGACCACGACCGCTTGTCCTACAACCGCCGCACCGACCAGGAATACCGGGAAGTGAAGAAAAGCTATCTTTCCGTCCTGATTTCGGGTACGCCGTCGCAGGTGCAAACTTTCATTCCGACGGCAGAAGACGGATCATACTCCCGCCAATTATATTATTACATGTGCGGAATCAGTAAATGGATCAGCCAATTTATGGGCAACGAGATAGATTGGGAGGAGATATTCACCGCTATGGGACTGGAATGGAAAGAAAAGTTGAGCGTGATAAAATCGCACGGCATTCATACCCTGCAACTCACGGATGAACAAAAAGAAGAAATCGACACCGTCTTTTCCGACTTATTTGAACGCTCCAGTGTAGCTAATGGAAGGGAAATGTATAGCTTTGTGGCACGTCTGGCTGTCAATCTATGCAGAATCATGTCGGAAATAGCCGTATTGCGTGCCCTCGAAAGCCCGCAGCCCTACGACTTCAAGACCTCTCCCACCTCTCCTTTCACACCGGACAAGGAGATTCCTGCAGACAACCGCAAAGATGACATCATTACCCGTTGGGATGTATCCATTTCACAGGAAGACTTTCATGCTGTGCTTAGCCTTGCGGAACCTCTCTACTGCCATGCCACGCATATTCTATCGTTCCTCCCCAGTACAGAAGTCAGCCATCGTCCTAATGCCGATCGTGATTATCTTTTCCAGAAACTGGGTGATGAATTTACTCGTACCCAGTTACTGGAAGAAGCAGTTGCCATGGGAATTAAAGAAAACACAGCCCTCACTTGGCTGAAACGGCTCACCAAACACGGAAAATTAATCAGTATGGACGGTAAAGGGTTGTATGCGCGTGCGTGTGTGTATGAGTGAACCGGAAAAAGTGTACCTACTGTACCCGTTTTACTTACGGATACGGTAGTCATTTCAATTACCGCATCCATTTTGACTGATACAATCGTTTTTCCTGCATAAAGCATCGCTTTAGGAGGTGTAAAGCTAAGCTTTAGACATCGTAAAGCGGTGCTTTAGACACCATAAAGCGACGCTTTATTTAAGGCTCTCCCAGGGCATCCACAATGACTCTCACCTCCAATGGTGTGAATGAGCGTCGCTTTGATTCGTAGCCTAAGTCGTACAGGCGTTGCAGAAGTCCGGGACACAAAGAGATCCATTTCTTCATCTTTCGATAGGCAGCGATGTCAGTTAGTTGCGGAGAATAAAGTTGCGCCAGTTCCATGCGCCCGTAAGCACGTATTTTAAATTCGCTCATGATGGTTATGTTTCTGATTTACTGTTACAAAAATACGAAAAAACGACTATATAACCAACGTTTTTCCATTGAATAACCGACTGTAATGACAAATAACCGACCGCTACCAGACACAACCGTATACTGCTGATTTCCGGGAGATCCGGAGTAGTATTTTTGTATCGTCGAAAGGGAAAAGAATCCCCGGACAATATGTTTAACCCTTTAATTTATTGTTTTATGATTCGTTACAAAATTTATCAGAACCAGCAAAAGAAAGGCTTGAATGCGGGTAAGTGGTTCGCCCGTGCAGTAAGCGACGAGACGTTTGATTTGGCAAAGCTTGCCGAACACATGTCGAAGCACAATTCACCGTATTCCGGTGGTGTCATCAAAGGTGTGCTTTCGGATATGGTAGATTGCATCAAGGAATTGTTGCTGGATGGCAAATGTGTGAAAATCGATGATCTTGCCATTTTTGGTGTGGGTATTCGCAGTAAGGCAGCCGATACGCTGGAAGAATTCTCGTTGGAGAAGAATATTAGCGGCATGCGTCTGAAAGCTCGTGCCACCGGTAATCTGTCTACCACGAACCTGAAGCTCGACAGCCAGTTGAAGCAGCAGACGGAGTATCAGAAACCGACAACTGCCGGCGGAGGTTCTGATTCAGGTGACAACCCTGATCCCAAACCGGACGGAGGCGGCGAAGCACCTGACCCAGCTGCTTAAAAGATTCACCACTGATTACACAGATTTCCACAGATTATAATTTAATTGGTAGTCATTAAAGTGGTCGATTATTTATTTCTGTGTGAGTCTGTGTAGTAGTGTGCATAGTTGCGTAGTTTGCAGCTCTGCGACAAAAGAAAACTGTTATCCATTTATTTAAAACCTGTTATTGTATGAGCAAATCATCCTCTTCCCGCTCCGTATGGAGCTTCATTATCAAAGTAATCATCACCGTTGCCACCGCTATCGGGGGCTTGATCGGAGTACAAAGTTGCATATAGATCTATGCGAACTATTACACTGATTATCATTCATTGCAGTGCCACGCCGGAAGGAAAATCCCTTTCGGCGGAGGCTTGCCGACAAGATCATATCCTGCACCGTGGTTTCCGTGATATTGGCTATCATTTTTACATTACTCGCGACGGGGAGATCTACCGGGGACGTGCGTTAGAAAAGGTCGGGGCACACTGCCGTAATCATAATAGCCATTCAATAGGTGTCTGTTATGAAGGTGGCTTGGATGCGGATGGAAAGCCCAAGGATACTCGCACAATGGAGCAACGGGGCTCGCTGCTTGCTTTATTGCGTGAATTACGAAGGCAGTTTCCGAAAGCGTTGATTGTGGGACATCGTGACTTGAACCCAATGAAAGGGTGTCCGTGCTTTGAGTGTATGAAGGAATATCGGGATTTATAATTGACGTAGTAATCGAGTAGAAGCATGAGGATTATTTCCTCATGCGTCCTCTCACACCACCGTACGTGCCGTTCGGCATACGGCGGTTCCATTATCAATAATACCCTCTTGCCTTATTAAAATCCACATAACAACCTGTAAACGTGGGATAACCAGCGCGAAACAACCGTTCGTCAGACAGAGCTTCGTGTACCGTGGGATGTTGAGACATCCGCCAATATGACTTACGGCAGAATGCAGCCATGCGTACACGATTCTTATCGGAAACGAACTTTTCCAGATTATGTAACCTTGTTCTAACCCGTTTCCATGATTTCCATATACACATGCGGATTCTGTGCCGAAGCCAACTGTCCCATTCTTCAAGACGAGGCTTGTAGCCTGCCAATGAGAAATAGTTAGACCATCCACGGATGTACCATTGAAGACGATGCTTACGATACTCATAACTCCACCCATTACTACGGCTGGTCAGTTCACGTATCTTGGCCTTCATCTTCTTCACACTCTCGGGATGAAGACTATACTGACACTTCCCACTCCTGCGACCAAACGCATACGAGAGGAACTTGATGTTACGTATATAGGCAACCTTGGTCTTTACCTTGTTCACCTTTAGGAATAACTTCTTTTCTATAAAGGGGACAATATGCTCATAGGTACGCTTAGCCGCTTTCCGGCTCTTGCAAAAGATTACGAGGTCATCGGCATAGCGGACAAACTTGTGACCTCGACGCTCCAGTTCCTTATCCAATTCGTTCAGTATAATATTACTCAAAATCGGACTGAGAGGACCGCCCTGCAGTACACCAAGTTGACTTGGTTCATAGTTCCCGCAATGGATTACTCCTGCATTCAGATAGCGGTGTATCAGAGAAATGACACGACCATCCGTGATGGTGTGTGACAACACTTCTATCAGTTTGGAATGACTCACCATGTCGAAGAATTTCTCCAAGTCCATATCCACCGCAAAGACGTACCCCTGCTCTATGTATTCACCACATTTCAGAAGTGCCTTGTGGGCACCGCGATGGGGGCGGAACCCATAGATCGTCTCACTGAACTGAGGCTCATAAAGCAATTCGAGCACCTGACTGATAGCTTGTTGCACCACACGGTCAACAACCGTAGGGATACCAAGACCACGTTTCTTGCCGTTCGACTTAGGTATCTCTACCCTGCGGACCGGATTCGGTTTGTATGTGCCTTCACGGAGGGATGCCACGAGTGCCGAGCCGTGCTCCTTTAAATAAGGAAGCAATTCTTCTGTACTCATGCCGTCTATTCCACCGCTGCCCTTGTTGCCCTTAACCTTCTTATAGGCGGCATTCAAGTTGGCGGGTGAGAGAATAAACTCCATCAGTCCGTCCTTCGGGAGAGTAAAATCTGTAACTCCGTCTTCGCTTATCCCCATAGAGGTCTGCAAACCGATCGTACCCTTGGGTTCCACCCTACTCTCCGACTGGTCTAATCTCATCAATTCGTTCTGCATTCTTCCCGTCATAAGGTAATCTTCATTGGTGTTACTAATAATGGTTCGACCCTTCCCAATGCTCACTCATCGGTAATATGGTCTCGGCTGACTTCTCTCGGCAAATCTTGTTTCAACCATACACTACTTATTGGTAATGTATGTCCGTGAGATCTCCCCAGATAAGAGCGTACGCTTTCAACTCATGTGCCCTCTGCATTTACTTCACATGGATTCGGATAGTTATCGGACTTTGTCTTGTTTTGCAGACTTGTCCTCCATGTTCAGCCTTATATGCAGTTCCTATTCGTAAGGCCGAGTATTTGCCGCCAGCTTCCTTCAGATTCCGCGTCACCATGGATACCCTTGCTCTTGGCTAACGATTCCCACTATCAGGGCTCGTTCGGGACTTACACCCTATAGCGTACGCCCATGCTGGGCGTACAAAAAATATCAACGATCTTCACAGACCGTTGATATAGTGGGAAATTCACATCGGCTTTAACCTCCGATGTCAGGGCGTAGATCAGAAAGGCACCGTCGTGCTATTTCTGATCCACAATGTAGGGAATCATGCTTTTACAGCATGAAACTAGGGACCTACATTTTTCTTCATCTCAACATACGAAACACTCACGTGTTTATTACATCTCAACATTTTCAACATTTATTATATACCGTATTTTGTCTAACACTCATATACTAATTCATTTCATTTTACACCCATTTTTAATGATAGTCTCAATATATTTAATAGGACAGAAATGCGCATCTTACACCTCAGCAGTAAAACAATTTTATAAGCAAAATGATTGATAAATAGCTTCTAATTCTTTAATTCTATTAGTTATCAGAAACTTATTTTCAAAAAGAGCTCGTGAATTTTCTCCGTACCATTCTCTTTTCTGCTTATCCTCTAGCAATTCACATATAGCTTTCAAAAATACTTCTTTCTCAAAAGGAAGTAATCTTCCATTATACCCATCCTCCACACAATCTCTATTCCCAACCACATCAGATGCAACTATTGCTTTCCCTAAAGACATAGCTTCAATTACTGCCAAAGGTAACCCTTCATATCGAGCTACAGTCAAATAAAACATTGAGTTCTTTACGTATTCCAATGTTTCCTTATGGCTAAGCCATGGAAACAATTCTATAACTTTATCCAAACCATATTCAGCAATCTTTGCTTTCATCCTATCAAGATCAGGTGAATAATAACCTACTCCCAATAAACAGAAGCCCACCTCTGGATGTAAGGCATGAACCTCTTTCACTACTTCTACTAAAAAAATAGGATTCTTCTGATACGACGGTCTTCCTATATAACAAATATATTTATCCTGTCTCATTTTTTGTTCAATTCATTTATAGCATCAGGTACAGCATTATTCCATACAAACGCCTTGTCTTTTTTATAATGCACCATATTCACTCCCATTATTTTTTCAGACTCTGAGCAAGCCAAAAGACAAGCATTAAACTTCGTGATACATTCAATAAACAAAAAGAAATTTCTTTTTACCACGGATTGTGCACTTAAAAAAGAAAAAGCATGAGGTGTATAAAAAGTTCTCGTATGAGTCAAGAATCCAGCTGCCCGCCCTACAATTCCTCCTTTAGCACTATGACAATGAATCAAGTCAGGACGTTCTTTCTTTATGATTCTCACAGTCTGCACAATAGCCTTTAAATCATTCCACAAATTTAAATCCCGATAAAGTTTTATTTTATACTCCTTTATTTCTCTTCCATATTTCTCTATCGGTTTGTTATTATCCTTATCTCCATGAACAAGAACATATTCATAACCACTTTCTGCATATACAATAGAGTTTCGGATATAAATATCAAGCCCACCGATCATTTGACCAACATGCAAAATTTTCATAATTCTATTTCGAACTGTTTCTTATTTACAAATCGAGCCAAATATCGAAATGTATTTCTTGTAAATTTCATCATTAGAGAATTTCACTGCAAGCTTTTTGAACCCATTTTTCCCCATAGTTTTTCTTAGCTCATCATTTCCTAAAAGTTTCTCCAAAGCTTGTCGTAAAGCCACAACATCTAAAGCTGGTACAATAATACCATCTACTCCATCTTCTATATATTCAGGGAAACAACCTGTATTTGTTGCTATCACTGGCTTTTCATAATAGAACACACTCTGTACCGTTTGCGTACCTGTGGCATCTCTATAAGGTAATACTATTATTTTACTTCGTTGAATCAATCCTGCCAACTCATTATCAGGCACATATTTATTAACATGTTCAAAATTTGACGGCAGCGAATCTATTCCGAAAATTTGACTTATATCCCCTTTTCCAGCAATCATGAATTTCACATTCTTCATCTGTTTTCCCGCTTCTACTAATATATCAAGACCTTTATAATATTCTATTCTACCGAAAAACAACACATCTATGTCTAAAACCTTATTTTCATTTTTAGGATATACTAAATTCTCAATTAAACCCAAATAATTCACTGCTATTTTTTTTTCATCCTTTATCAGCCCAAGTCGCAGTATATCATTTTTCATAAAATGACATGATACAATTATTTTTGCGCTATATTTAAAATAATCTTTGTATTGAGCCTTCAAAAGATAAGCATCCAATTGTCTAACACCCGAATGAAGAATATGATCATGAACAAAAGAAATAATCTTTTTATGGTCTACTATTCTATAGATGAATCTGTTCACTGGATGCGGACTATGAATGAAACACACATCAAAATCGAGAGAATGAACATACTTATAAATACAATAGTATGACAATGGATTAATGAAATCTAAAGTTTTTTTTCTATCAAAAGGGATGTTGCATATATTCTTCGTTCCTAATAGTTCATACCCAATATTTTTATTAGTCACAACAAATACTTCATGCTCTTTTGAAAAGAATCTTGTTAGCAAGAAGAAATTATCCCCCATTGCACCATTAACAGAAAAAGAAACAACAAGTATTCTCATCACTACTACAAATCTTTTTATTATTTATTCAATCTTGAGTAACAATTTTATCAATCCTTTTGGGATTATGCTCTTTAGCATATTGCTTAACCTAAAGCGTAATACCGCCTTCCAATAATAACAATAAGCCTCCCACCTTCCATATCCATTTGTCTTATGAATCTGCAGTACTTCCTTCTTCGATTCTATAAAATGTGAGAAACTGGCACCTGCATCAATCCTCACTCTCGAAACATAATATTTCAAATAACAAAACTGCTCCCCTGCAAGATAATTTGAAAGTAGGAAATCATAATCAGACGCAAGTTTATATTTAAGAGAATACTTTTTCTCCTTCATCAAATCAGTTCGAATGAACACACTTTGATGTGAAAAAGCCATCATATAACGCATGCTTTTCAATCCCAAAGCTCTCATTGGTCTTTCTCCTATACCATAACGGAGAATCGTATCACCATAATAAGCAGCATATTTTTTATGAGTTTTTGCAACAAAAGCGAAACGCTCTACTACCTTATTATCAACAAACTCATCATCTGCATTCATAAAAAGAACCCACTCGCCAGTGGCTTTATCAATAGCTTTATTCATAGCATCATATATGCCATTATCTGGCTCTGATAACCAAAAAGCTATCCTACTTTCATATTTCTTTATAATAGCCAAAGTACCATCTGTACTTTTTCCATCTATAATTATATATTCTATATTTTCATAAGTCTGACTAAGTACAGACAATATAGTTCTTTGTATGGCAGAAACAGCATTATAGCAAACTGTTATAACTGAGACACGAGGAAGGTTATTGTTCATATCTGAGAATGCGAAATCTTACTTTTTCTTTTTATACATCTTATATGCCTCTTTCAGCATATCCTCATCACTATACTGTGGATGCCAATCTAGATCTTTTTCAGTTTCCTGAATATCCAAAATATACTCTTCATCCGCAATCATGAACTGTTCGGGATACATTAATGTAAAACCATATTTATCCAATAATCCTAATACTAACTTTACGAGTTTGCCAGACGTTGGAATTACTACAGAATGTTTATTCGCCGACGTAATAACCCTCTGTAATAGTGTACGAATATCAGGCGGATTCTTAGAGCCTAAGTTATATTCTTTGTTAGGTAGTCCTTTGTTTATAGCACAAAGAATAGCGCTAACGCAATCAAATACTGAAATCATTTGGTAATGATTCTTGCCATTACCAATTGTAGGTACTGGTAAATTCATATCAATTAGCTTAAATAACTTCACCAAAATACCTAAGCGACCTGGCCCATTAATCATACGAGGACGAAAAATAGTAATATCCATACCTTTTTGTCGATACTCCCGACATATTTCTTCACAGACCTTTTTACTTTGTCCATAAGGGCCAAAAGGATTTTGCGGATGTTTTATATCCACTGGAAGATATTGCGGCTTACCATACGTCATATCAGTAGTAAACATCAAATAGCGCATACAATTCTTTTCTTCCATTACTTCTAGAATATTTTTAGTTCCAACATAATTAGTATTATAAAAATATTCTTCACGATTTTTGGGAACTCTAGTGTGATACTGATTCGCAGCTAAATTAATTACCAAATCATCAGGCATTATATCAATCTTGCTTATAGCAGACTTATTACGAATGTCTACATTTATAAACTCAGCCTTCTTATTAATACATTCATCAAGTGCAGAAAGGATATCACAAACTACCACATTCTCTCCACGCTCAATCAATGCATTACTTAAGTAACGTCCAACGAAACCATTTCCTCCAAAAATATAATACTTCATTACTATTTTAACTTCTTGAAATTAAATACACACCAATACAAATAATTACAATGCCAACAATTCGAATAACAGAAAGTGATTCACCAAAAAAATAATACCCCACCACTGCCGCTACAACATATCCTATGCTTAAGAATGGATAAGCAAAGCTAACTTCTACTTTTGAGAGAACCGCCATCCAAAGAAGAATACTAAGTGCATAACAAATCATAGCTCCCCAAAGCCAAATATTTGTTACCATAACGCCTAAATTTGTAATCATATTACTCATTCCTGTTTCCCCCACAAGCAACATACCTTTACGAATGCATAGTTGCGCAGTACAATTCAGTAAAACACTGACTAAAATCAGTATGATATTCATATTGTTACAATATATAAATTATATAAATTTGTTTTAGTAAATTTCAACAATAGACATTACTAGACATAAACCTCATTAATAAGACAATATTATTATTCATTGTATCATTATACCTCTATCCGCAAACTCCAACATTTCCTTGTCTCCACGACTATCCCCATAGGCATATAAAAAATAATTTTTTCTATCAGGTTCTATTTCCAATAAACGATTTACTTTCTCGGGACCATAACAATTTTTCGTTAAGAAACGCCCAGTCAATTTTCCATCAAGATCAACTTCAACTTTAGTTCCTATAGTAGCAGTTACTCCTAAATGCGAACAACAAAATGGTCGAACCCAATCATCTATGCTAGCACTTATTACATACACTTTATCACCATTTTTCAAATGCTCCTTTAATTTATCAACAGTCGAGTCACACTCTATTTTTTTCACTTCATCAGCAAAAATTTCCCCCAACCGTTGGAATTCTTTATAATTCATACCACCAAAAAAGTATGAGAAAAGAGCTTGCTTGACCTTCCAATTAGGATACAACCTTAACTTAAATGCTATTAATAAAGGGGAATACAACAAGAATCCCATCATAAAAGCCCAATACCCTCTTGTAAAAAGAATGAAATACAGTAAAGTGTCTTTAGTTGTAATTGTACCATCAAAATCAAATACGGCAATAGTTTTTTTTCCTTTTGGCATACTCATCACAAATAGATTAGAACAAAAAAAGTTAAAAGCCAGCCAAGGATAGACAATTGAATAAACCGATCATACATTAGAATTTTGGTAGGACTACCACTTTTCACATCCACAATTGTTAGTTGCATATAACGTAATAATCCAATTAATACAAATATTGATGTTACATACAAATAAGAGGTATGCATTCGTTCCTGTACTTCGGGTGATACCGTATACATAATATAACATACCATTGTAACAGCCGACACTATTGTAATTGCCTGATTCATAAACTGCAAGTTATATCGATTAATATTGCAACGGACCTTTACCCCACTTTCCTCATACATAACAACGTCATCTCTACGTTTAGCAAAAGCAAGAAATAAAGCGAGAAGAAATGTCATCAACACAATCCATTGAGAAATCCAAATGCTAGTAGCAATCCCACCTACCCATATACGCAATACAAAACCTACTGCTATAATGAACACATCTATCAACGCAACTCGTTTCAATTTAATACAATAAGCAATATTCATTATAAAATAAAACATGATAATACTTATCACTTTCCAAGCAATCTCATCATCAGTAAACAAAAGACATATTACTATGGAAAGAGTAAACATCACCATCATTAGTATATATCCAACAAACACTGATACTCTTCCACTTGCTATAGGGCGTAGCCTTTTCTTGGGATGTAAGCGATCTGACTCACGATCATAAATATCATTAAAACAATAAATACTACTAGCTATAAAGCAATAGGCAAAAAAAACTTTTAGAGATGTGAACATATAAGACAAGTCCATAATATGTCCGCCAAAAAATAACGGCAAGAATACAAATAAATTCTTTAGCCATTGCTGTGGTCTAATTAGCCTCAATAAATTCATAAATAGAACATACATATAGTATAAAATTATTTAATCAAAAACTTGGTAACCCATCCCTTCCTTGTTTTATCCAACTCTTCTCTATTAACATATATTGGAATACTTTTTTGAAAAGGAATTTCTTTATAATCTATCGTATCTTCTCCAATTTCCGTTGGATCATACTTTATGATTTCATCTTTAAAAACTTTATAATTGAAACTCCAATTTTTACTTCTAAAGTATTGCGGACTCGTTTGCTGTATAGCTTTTACATAGTATTCTGTCACACATTTATTAATAATTGAATATCCTAGAGAAATCGTCATAGCCATACTTACATTTAGTACAAGTAATATATACACTAATCGTCTCAACCACTTCCCAATATTATATTTAAATCCTGCATATTCAGTATATAATAGAATCACAATAGGGAGGATATAGAAAAAAGGTACATACCTATATGAACTTCCCATTGGAAGTATCAGCAAAGATGATAATAACACACCTATAAAAATACAAGTATTCTTATACATTGAACTCCTTTTAGATATAGCATACAATATAAAAGAAAGTAATAAAATATCTACAAATACAATTCCACCTCCCCCTATTCTAGCACCAGGAGAACCGGCACTCATTATATTATTCTCTGTTACAATATATGGTGGAATGTATTTTCCATCAAGGATATTACTAGGACGAGAAGTATAGCTATATAATATTTGTATAACACGGTTCTTCTTTTGCAAAAATAGTGGTTGAGCACCATCATTAAGATATTCAGTATCCTTGTCTCCAATTCCAAGAGGATAAATAGGATTACAATGATCAATGGTATTAGTAATATATGGATTAAAACCTGAAGTTAGAATAGTAAGGACTACCGCCCCAACGGCTACAGCTATAACCCTATTCATTAATCTATATTTTTTTTGTACAAAAAGAAATATCAAAAAAATCAAAGTAAAAAATCCAACCCAAAATAACATATTAAATTTGGTAGTTCCAGCTAAAATGATTGCGGCACTCATTAATAAATAATCTAAAATAGCTTTTCTACTGTAAATTCCATATAAAGCGACAATAAGCCAAACAACAGTAAAGTACCCACATAAATCTATATAATATGAAAACACTTGTGTTGCAAAAATGGGAGGTAAAGCTAAACAAAGAGTATAAAATATTTTTTTTCTGAAATTTAATGTCTTCTCCCCCACACTCCTACCAAGAAAATCACAAATAAGAAAAAGAGAAGACAGTCCTAGTAACCAAGAGACAGCCTTTCCTGATTCTAAATTTCCTGTCATAGCCACAATTGTTGCCGAAATAGTCTCCATTCCTTTACAATAATGATCTATCCACATATTCATTCCCCAGTTATCTGATATTATTGTATTGTGACTATCATAAATAGGATTCCATCCATGAGACAAAGCGTAAATCATAGGTTGATGATAAGCTTGTCCGTCATAACTGCCGTCAGGAATGATAGCTGATAGTAAGATTACGAACAACATCAAAAGTAAGCTAATACTCACATCTTTGATTATATTCTTCCTAAAACAATGCAGGATAACAACACTTAATATAAACGCAACAGGAAAATGAATAGCACTGATATGCCAACCTATCAGCCAAGCTATCCCAGACAAAAGCAAAGTATTGAGTATTGTAAAGATTTGAATATATCCAATATTACACACTTTCATTATTTTTTATTTTTGTATCTACATTAATACGTTGATAGTTCAAAAAATTTAAGATAAATAGATAAGTAATAGGTAAATCCACAAAGTTCTCATTGCACTCTATTAAAATAAATATAAATAAAACAAGAATTGTTGGAACGCCTAACTGCATCCGTTTAATACCTCTATAAGCAAAACAAAGAAATATCAGTAACCATAGCAACCCTAATGACGCAGAGTTATTTACTAAGCCAATACATCCTCCTGTATTTCCGTAATTTCGATTCGCAAAGTTTTTTGTAGCAATGCCATACCCCCAAATTGGTTGTTCTAATGTCATTTCACTCTGAGTTATTAAATCACGAGCACGAGTTACTTTAGATATATGTTCTTCTCCCACATCATTTTCTCCTATTTTTTGGGCAATTATTGGCGAATTTATCGCTATAACAAATAATCCCAATAATAACAATACAACAATTGGTCCCAAACTCCTATGTACCCTTACATATTTTGAGAAAAAAATAATCAATGAAATTATGCCTAAAAAAGCAATATAGGCCATTGTAGACAGAGTTGTAAGAAGTGTGATTACAATAACCAACATTTGCCATTTTTCTTTCCTTTTCAATATTCCTTCTTTTATCTCCGGAATGAAAAAAATAAGAGCAAAATTCAAGAAATATTGATATGCACCCGGTTCATGAAATAATCCAGCATTCCGATGAAATAAAAAGTTCCATCCTACACAATGAAAAAAGAATTCCATATATTGCCCTTCAGCCCCAGGTCTATTGACTATTTGAGGAGTAAACAATTCCAATTCAATTCCCCAAAAAACAATCAAACTAATTATGGATAAAACCGTTAAAACATTTAAATATATTTTTTTAAAGACATAAAATGGATAACGACAAATTATAACAAAAGAAAATATCAAATTAAACAGCCAAGACACCCAGCTATGATTCAATACATCTGTATGTATAATAAACCTATTTACAAAAATTATTCCTCCATATATCAAACAATATACGAACCCTAAAGTATGCAGACGATGTTTATTGACAGCATGCTTATCATAATAAAGGTAAAATAGTGAAGTTAACAACATTACAATAAATGCTGGAACATATGATTTATGAGCAAATGAATATGATCCGGACCCTAATATTATGACTAAAACTCCCCAATAATCGACTATTTTTTTACGGTTAATTCGCATCACTCATATAAATATATTACCCCCATTTATCATCCCCAATATTAATAAACACTTTCTAATTAGAATATAATAAACTAATTATTAGTAAACATGAAGAAATCATCTATCAAAAAAAGAAAATACTAGACTTTATTTTTACTAAAAAAATATTGTTGTCTCATTTTTATAAGATCTCTATTATTGCATCTTTTACCCATCCACGGATAATTATGACAATTCTTAATTACTTTTTTTGCATATTCATCCGTAGTCATTATAAATTTAGCTGGAACTCCTCCCCATACTTCCCCGGCTGGAATATGCCTAGTAACTATACTACCTGCAGCAACTATAGAGTTTGCACCAACAGAGGTATTAGGTAAAAGTATTGAATATGCCCCTACAAAACAGTTCTCAAAAAGTTCAATACTACCGACCTTATCTACTTCTGATAATGAAATCCCCAAATATCGCGCTATATTAAAGCAACTTACATCATGAGTTATAAACCTTACATTTGCAGCACAAATTACATTATCATGAATACTAACTAAATATGGTTCTGGTATACTACACGAATATAACTGTACATTTCTACCAAGATAATAAAACTTACTCCTCATAAGTTCAGCAGCCCTATGTGGACCTACCATTTTAAACAAAATCTTAAAATAAAAATTCTGTATTTTTTGCCAAAACATATATTCGTTTATTTATAATAAGTATCTTTTGATCGTTGACTCATAAGACCAAAATCTTATATTGTTAATTATTATATTTCAGGCAGATGTAACTTCTAACCTTTCTATTTCCACAATATCTCCTAGTATTCCCATCTCACATCCTTTTTCAAGACACCGTTATCTTTCACAACTACAAACTCCTTATCTATATTACGGCTGATAACTGAGTTAGCAGCTACAACCACATTTATCCGAGATACTTACTCCTTTAAGAATAACACTTCTACACCCTATCCATACGTGGTTTCCTACATTAATTGGTTTGGAAGGATTTAATATTCTGCTATCAGCCGTCGAAATCACTGAATGCCAATCCGTATCCATGATAAGTAAATCCCATGAGAGGAGACATTCATCTCCAAATGTAATGCGATTAGTACAAAGTATAACGGAACGACCTGTAACAATAAAATCTCGTCCAAGAATCATCACAACCTTTTCCCCTACCTCTAAGCAATACCCCTAACCAATTGAAGCTCTACCATACACATATAATGTACCTGATATATTCCATTTCGTAAGACAGTTCTTTTTATCAAGAAATCCCAAACCAGACTTCCCTATTTGAAGAGTGCCTGTTTTTAGTGGACAATTAAAAACCATTTTTCCCTTTCGAGCATTCTTTATACTTATCTTTCCAAATATAAGAATAGGAAAACGTACCGCCTTTTTAAATGGAAAAGTGATGAAATTAAGATATATAGTAGAAAATAAATTCAACTCCCTTATTCCTGTTATAATACATTTAATAGATCTCATTATAAATTAGAAATTCATATTAAAACACTAGTAAAACGGTACATATTCCCCAGTCATTTCATATTTCAAATCCGTAACCATACTATTTTCCGCCACGCCAATTTTATCGGCTGTCTTTCAGCCGA
>NZ_QTNF01000032.1:0-74261 GCF_003603455.1 Bacteroides sp. AM37-9
GGTGACTCCGTGGAGAAATGGTGGTGTCTCTACGGGGAAACGACAGTATCCTTGCGTAGAAACTGTAGTGTCCCGCCTTAGAAACTCTCGTTTCCTACCGTGGAAACCGTAATTTCTAATGCCGGAAACGACAGTTCCCCGCCTGGAAACGGGAAGTTAATATATACAATAAACTTTTGTCCTCCTGGAGAATTGGCTTATGTAAGGTTTATACTGTGTGGCAGATACTTTGATCTGCAACCTATCTGCAACAGTATCTGCAACGCTCCAACTATTTATCAACTAGTGCATTACACGCGTTTGGTTGCAGGTGGCAGATGTTTTCATGTTTTTTCAACTTTATAGTAGTTCCCAAAAGTTTCAAATAAAAACAATTATGACACCCTACCATTTGGTACGATGTCATAATCTTAATAGAACCATGCCAAGAAACCGAAGTCATAATGGCATGATGAAATTACACTAACCTAATTTATTTATTTTTCTTCCAAAGTTTGCTCATATCTTCCAGTGTCTTACCTTTCGTTTCAGGCACCCAACGCCAAACGAAGATGGCAGCAGCCACACAGATTATGCCATATAAACTATATGCAAACATCGGGCTGAAGTCGTACAGTGCCGGGAAAGTAGAAGATACAATGTAATTGAATATCCATTGGAATGCTACGGCGATTGCTACCGCTTTACCACGGATGGTGTTCGGGAATATTTCCGAGATCAACACCCAGCAAATCGGTCCCCAAGACATCATAAAGAATGCTGCATACACAATCACTGAAAGTACCGGGAGAACACCCTTTATTGCCATGCTATCACACATTGCTACCGCAAATGCACCTACAGCCATACCAATAGAACCGATTATCAATAGTGGTTTACGTCCGAAGCGGTCTACAGTGAAGATTGCAACCAATGTAAAGACAATGTTTACAATACCCATAATAACTGTCTGCATCATGCCACCTCCTTCTGCACCTGCATTTTCGAAAATACGAGGAGCATAATAAAGTACCGCATTAATACCGATAGCCTGTTGGAATACAGAAAGCAAAATACCGATTACAATTACTGCCACTCCATAAGTAAAGATTTTCTCTGTCTTTTCATGAGCAGTAGCTTTAATATCATTAAGAATTTCCTGTGCTTTTGTCTTACCATTGATCTTTTCAAGAATCGAATAAGCCTTTTCATCCTGCTGTATCAATACAAGATAACGAGGAGTCTTGGGAACAAAGAACAATAACAGACCGAAGAAAGCGGCAGGGAAAGCTTCCGAACCGAACATGTAACGCCATCCTTCATAAACAGTCCACATATCAGATTCAGCACTAACAGACAGTACACCGGCTGCATCTTTCAAAATAATAGGATTTTGATGGTCGCCCATAATCAGGAAATTCACGAAGTATACTACCAACATACCGAAGATGATAGCAAACTGGTTACACGATACAAGCGTTCCACGAATATTAGAAGGAGCAATTTCAGCAATATACATCGGACAGACTGCAGAAGCCAGTCCAACACCGATACCGCCCAAAACACGATACAAATTAAAAGCAATCAGCAAATCCATGTTCGGCTTTCCATATTCGAAAAACAAGACTTCCGGATAATAGGAACCTAATGCTGAAAGGAAAAAGAGTACGGCAGCAAGCCTTAGAGAATTACGACGTCCCAAACGGGAAGCAAATATACCGGAGATCGCACCACCCAGTACACAGCCAATTAATGCACTGGAAGATGTGATTCCATGCATTACTTTATTGTATTGAAAATCAGAGGCCGAAAGGAAAAAAGCCTCCAAGCCTTTCTCTGCACCGGAAATAACCGCTGTATCGTATCCGAAAAGCAGTCCTCCCAAAATGGCGACAGAGGTTATCGAATATAGGTAGAGTTTACTACCCTCGTTCGTTGTATTAATCATGGTTATAAGTAGATAAAGTAGTGTTGTAGTAGTTGGATTTATATCACCACAGATTTCACAGATTGACACAGATAAAATTCAAAATAAGAGAGAAGAAAATCAATCTGTGACAATCCGTGTAATCTGTGGTGGGGTTAATTAGCAATACATATTCAGAATTGCTTCATAAAGTTCTTGTTTACCACTAGTCTGCTTCGGTTCACCGTTTGCTTTAGCATAAGCAACTACATCTTCCAAAGTCAACTTGCCATCTTCAAACTCCTTACCTTTACCGCCATCAAATGAAGCGTAACGGTCAGCCAACATTTTCTTATAGGGAGATTCGTTCAGCAGAGCAGCTGCGCTTTCCAATGCACGAGCCATAGCGTCCATACCTGCGATGTGAGCGATGAAGATATCTTCCAGGTCAGTAGAGTTACGACGAGTCTTAGCGTCGAAGTTTGTTCCACCGTTACCCAAACCGCCGTTGCGGATAATTTGCATCATAGCTTGTGTCAGTTCGTAGTTGTCAATCGGGAATTGGTCTGTATCCCAACCATTCTGATAATCACCACGGTTAGCATCGATAGAACCCAACATGCCGTTGTCTACTGCTACTGCCAATTCGTGTTCGAAAGTGTGACCAGCCAAAGTTGCGTGGTTTACTTCAATGTTCACTTTGAAATCTTTATCCAAGCCATGAGCTTTCAGGAATCCGATTACTGTTTCTGTATCTACATCATACTGATGTTTTGTCGGTTCCATCGGTTTCGGTTCAATCAGGAAAGTACCTTTGAAACCACGGGCACGAGCATAATCACGAGCGATGGTCAGCATTTTTGCCAAGTGTTCTTTTTCACGTTTCTGATCTGTATTCAGAAGAGACATATAGCCTTCACGGCCACCCCAGAATACATAGTTCTGACCACCCAGTTCGATAGTTGCGTCGATTGCATTCTTGATCTGAACAGCAGCACGAGCTACTACATCAAAATCAGGGTTAGTAGCAGCACCGTTCATATAACGTGCATGGCCAAATACGTTGGCAGTACCCCACAACAGTTTGATGCCTGTTTCAGCTTGTTTCTGTTTTGCGTATGCTACGATTGCTTTCAAGTTAGCTTCGTATTCTTCGATGCTTGCACCTTCAGAAACCAAGTCTACATCGTGGAAACAGTAGTATTCGATACCCATTTTCTGCATGAATTCGAAACCTGCATCCATTTTATCTTTTGCAGCTTGTATAGCGTCAGCATTACTATTCCAAGGGAATTGTTTTGTTCCGCCACCGAATTGGTCGCCACCTTCAGCACACAAAGTATGCCACCATGCCATAGCAAATCTCAACCAATCTTTCATCTTCTTACCGTTGATAACCTTTTCAGCATCGTAGTAACGGAATGCCATCGGATTCTTACTATCTTTACCTTCGAACTTAATCTTTTCAATTCCCGGGAAAAATTCTTTTGTTGCCATAATTCTTTTATTTTTTAAAATGGTTATTATTTAAATTGTTAATTATTTATCTGAAGATAGAACCGGAGCCGGTATGTTACCGGTCATCGACTTTTCAAGACGGTATTTCCATTTTGCATACGCGTCAGCATATTCCTGGCGTTTTGCCACATTAGGCTCAATCACATCCAGTTTGTCAAGCGTAGCAAATGCCTCATTGTTATCCTTGTAGATACCTGCACCGATGCCCGCACCTTTCGCAGCGCCTACGGAACCATCCGTATCGTAAAGCTCGATAGTGGCTCCTGTGACTCCCGCCAAAGTATCGCGGAAGATAGAACTCAAGAACATATTAGCGTGTCCGGCATGGATCATCTTCACAGGAATTCCCATTTGCTCCATGATATCAATGCCATATTTAAAAGAGAATACAATACCTTCTTGAGCGGCACGGATAATGTGGTGTTTGCCATGCGTATTAAAATCCAGTCCACGGATACTGCAACCGATTTCTTTATTGTTCAGCATACGTTCGGCACCGTTACCAAAGGGCAGGATACTGATTCCCGCACTACCGATAGGAGCTTTGGAAGCCAATACATTCATTTCATTATAAGATATTCCTTCGGGAGCAATGTTGCGTTTTACCCATGAATTAAGAATACCCGTTCCGTTGATGCAAAGCAATACTCCCAAACGTGTCTGATCTATGGTATGATTGACATGCGCAAAGGTATTGACGCGTGACTGCGAATCATAGTTCACTTCACCGTTCACGCCATAAACCACTCCCGATGTTCCTGCCGTAGAAGCGATCTCTCCCGGATTAAACACATTCAAAGAAAGGGCATTGTTAGGCTGGTCGCCTGCACGATAAGTAATCGGTGTTCCTTCTTTCAGTCCAAGCTCTTTGGCAGCTATTGCATTTACACGTCCCTGCTCTGCAAAGGTCGGTTTAATATCTGCAATCAAAGAAGAATCAAATCCGTAATAATCCATTAAGAAATCAGCCACCCGGTTGTTCTTGAAATCCCAGAACATACCTTCCGAAAGTCCGGAAACAGTTGTGCAGATTTCTCCACTCAACTTCATGGCAATATAATCGCCCGGCAGCATTATCTTATCAATCTGCTCATAGATGGCAGGTTCGTTTTCTTTAATCCACGCCAACTTGGAAGCGGTAAAATTTCCCGGCGAATTCAACAAATGAGAAAGACATCTCTCCTCCCCGATTGTCTCAAACGCTTTCTGACCGTATGGCACCGCACGAGAGTCACACCAGATGATAGCAGGACGCAATACATGCTGATTCTTATCAACACAAACCAATCCGTGCATCTGATAAGAGATGCCGATGGCTTTAATTTCAGCGGCACTAACTCCGGATTCGGTCATAATAGCCTGCGTGGACAACTTTAAGTTTTCCCACCAACTTTCAGGATCTTGTTCCGCCCATCCGGGATTCACTGCAATAATATTCGCTTCTGTTTTCGGAAAAAATGCCGAGGATACACATTTACCAGTCTCCGCATTTACCAAACTCGCTTTTACAGACGAGCTACCTATGTCATAACCTAATAGAAACATAATTTTATTTACGATTAAACGATTTACTATTTACGATTTACGCTCAATGTCCGACAATTAATGCTTTAACATCCAACGCCTAATACTTAATACTTGATACTTAATACTTGAACAGGGTCTACCTTCTTACCTTATTATATATCTTCTTATCAAATTTATAATAACGGGCAGCACGGTGAGCCACTCCTTGTTGTTTTTCTTCCAAAGGAACTACATATTCCATCATTGCTATTTTTTTATGGAAGTTACGCACGTCCACGGCTTTGTCGTATACTAATTCAAAAAGAGTCCTTAATTGTGCGGCTGTAAATTTACGCGGAAGCAGTTCGAACAACATGGAAGGATTAAATTCTACGAACTGACGAATATAAGTCATTGCCTCCTTTATAATCAGATTATGGTCGAAAGCCAGTGTTTTCACGTCTTTCAAAGCGACCCAGCAAGCCTGGTGATCGTCCAGATTCTTATCCAACGTACGATCTATCTTCACCATCGACAAATATGCAATGGTAACAATACGCTCCACTTTTGACTGCATAGCTCTTTCCAACCAACGTACATCTTTCGGATTACTCGTTCTGTTTTTAGAACCAAATGCTTTAAACTGCATCAGATTCACATTTTTAAGTCCTGTCAGTTCATACAAAACTCGTTGTGCAGCTTCATCCAGGGCTTCATCCATATAGATAAGACTTCCGGGAAGTTTCATATCATGATATACTTCTCCATTATCCTCACCTGCACGTTTTACAAGCAACACTTTCAGTTGTTCTCCGTCAAAACCAATCACTACACAGTCCACTGATATATGATTGTTTGCTAAAGGTGTATTTTTCTGTAAATTTTGCATATCTATTTCTTTAAGACGATGCAAATATAGAGGCTAAAAACCATCAAAACAAAAATAAGAACTATGCTATAAAACATTGTTTTTCATATAAATACATATCATACATTCTACAATATGAATAGTTAGTGTTATCTTACGAATTACAATATGTATTTTAGTATTTCCACGGGTGAGTAATTGTATAAAGTACAAAAACTAGATGGACGCTTTATTATCAGTACTTTTCATATCTTTTCCAACAGATACCCGGAAAGGTACTTATTGTATTTTAAACGATATGTCATTTTGTACCTTATCGTTTTTTATTCTATCTTTGTCGGGTAAATATTAAAAAATCTAAAATGGAACGTCATCCAGTCATTTTATCCATTGCCGGCTCCGATTGTTCGGGAGGCGCAGGTATTCAGGCAGACATAAAAACAATCTCGGCTTTAGGAGGCTATGCAGCATCGGCCATTACTGCTATCACCGTACAAAACACACTGGGGGTACGTGCCGTACAGTCCATTTCTCCGGATATGGTTCGTGGACAAATAGAAGCCGTGATGGACGACCTGCAACCGGTTGCCATCAAAATAGGAATGATAAATGACATTCAGATCGTTCGTGTAATTTCCGACTGTCTACAAAAATATTCACCTGCATACGTCGTTTACGATCCGGTAATGGTGTCTACCAGCGGAAGGAAACTTATGACAGATGAAGCGATAGAAGAAATCAAAAAAGAACTTTTACCGCTTGTCACACTAATCACCCCTAATATTGATGAAGCAAAAGTACTTACAGGTAAAAGTATTCACAACATTCAGGATATGCAGACCGCTGCCAAAATGCTGACGGATGATTATCAGACTAATATCTTACTAAAAGGCGGACATCTGGAAGGAGACAATATGTGCGACCTTTTGCATACGTCCGAATTTATCTACCATATATATGAGGAGAAAAAAATAGAAAGCCATAATCTGCATGGAACGGGATGCACCCTCTCTTCCGCTATTGCCACCTATCTTGCCAAAGGCTACCCCATGCGAGAATCCATCCAGCATGCGAAAACATATATCACTCAAGCCATTATCGCAGGAAAAGAATTGAATATCGGCCATGGTAACGGCCCTTTATGGCATTTTCCGGACACCGTTGCACAAATGTGTACTTTTTGTGCGGTTGTATCATAAAAATACGTAACTTTGCACCCGCAATTAAAAATCAATTAAATAATAAAAATATGAAAGCATTTGTATTTCCCGGTCAAGGCGCTCAATTTGTAGGAATGGGTAAAGACCTGTATGAAAACTCAGCTTTAGCAAAAGAATTGTTTGAAAAAGCAAATGATATCCTCGGATATCGCATTACAGATATCATGTTCGACGGCACAGACGAAGATCTTCGTCAGACAAAGGTTACTCAACCTGCCGTTTTCCTTCACTCTGTTATTTCTGCTCTTTGCATGGGCGACGACTTCAAACCGGAAATGACTGCCGGCCACTCACTCGGTGAGTTCTCTGCATTGGTAGCTGCCGGTGCATTGAGTTTTGAAGATGGATTGAAACTTGTGTATGCACGTGCAATGGCTATGCAGAAAGCTTGCGAAGCTACTCCTTCCACCATGGCTGCTATTATCGCATTGCCGGATGAAAAAGTAGAAGAAATCTGTGCAGCAGTAAATGCAGAAGGTGAAGTTTGCGTACCGGCCAACTACAACTGCCCGGGACAAATCGTTATCTCCGGCTCTGTACCGGGTATCGAAAAGGCGTGCGAACTGATGAAAGCTGCCGGAGCCAAACGTGCTCTTCCGCTGAAAGTGGGTGGTGCTTTCCATTCTCCATTAATGGATCCTGCTAAAATAGAACTGGAAGCTGCTATTAAAGCTACCGAAATACATACTCCTAAATGTCCGGTATATCAGAATGTGGATGCGCTTCCTCACACTGACCCTGCAGAAATCAAAAAGAATCTGGTTGCCCAATTGACTGCTTCCGTACGTTGGACACAATCAGTAAAGAATATGGTTGCTGACGGTGCTACTGATTTTACAGAATGTGGCCCGGGTGCCGTACTTCAAGGATTGATTAAAAAGATTGACGGTACTGTCAATGCTCACGGTATTGCATAAATATCCGTAAGCAGACTTTATCTTTAAGTGATATAGAGCGTGTTGGTAACTATTGCCAACACGCTTTTTTTATATGAAAACCATAGGTGGAATACAAACGAACATGTTGTAAAACACCCTGATACTTTTCTTTTCCGGCAAACTTTCCGAATCTTTCTTTTGTTTTTATTATAGGAATCATTTACTCAAATTTATGAGCCATGAAAATACATGAATATCAAGCGAAAGAGATTTTCTCCAAGTACGGAATACCTGTCGAGAGGCACACTTTATGCCGTACTGCCGCAGGCGTCCTGGCTGCATACCGGAGGATGGGAACAGACAGAGTGGTTATAAAAGCACAAGTATTAACCGGAGGCCGGGGAAAAGCCGGAGGAGTAAAACTGGTAAACAATACGGAAGATGCTTATCAGGAAGCCAAGAACATTCTCGGAATGAGCATTAAAGGTCTTCCAGTCAATCAAGTTCTGGTCAGCGAAGCGGTTGATATTGCTGCAGAATATTACGTCAGTTATACCATCGACCGGAATACACGTTCTGTCGTTCTGATGATGAGTGCATCCGGTGGTATGGATATTGAAGAGGTAGCCCGTCAGACACCGGAGAAAATCATCCGATATTCAATCAATCCATTCATTGGCCTTCCCGACTATCTGGCAAGACGTTTTGCTTTCACTCTCTTCCCCCAAATGGAACAGGCAGGTAAAATGGCTGCCATCCTTCAGGAACTTTATAGAATCTTTGTGGAGAATGACGCGTCGTTAGTGGAAGTAAATCCGCTGGCACTTACAAAGAAAGGTACGTTAATGGCCATTGACGCAAAGATCGTTTTTGATGACAATGCGCTCTATCGGCATCCGGAGATTCATGCTTTGTTTGATCCGACGGAAGAAGAAAAAGTGGAAGCAGATGCCAAAGATAAAGGATTCAGTTATGTTCACATGGACGGCAATATCGGTTGTATGGTAAATGGCGCCGGACTTGCCATGGCTACTATGGACATGATTAAACTTTACGGCGGTCAGCCTGCTAATTTTCTCGACATCGGTGGCAGCTCCAATCCTGTCAAGGTTATTGAAGCTATGAAACTCTTATTGCAGGATGAGAAAGTAAAAGTGGTCCTGATTAATATTTTCGGTGGGATCACTCGTTGCGATGATGTAGCAATGGGACTTCTTCAGGCATTCGAGCAGATAAACAGCAATGTCCCCGTCATCGTCCGGCTTACAGGCACCAATGAACATATCGGACGGGAACTGTTACGGAATTACAGCCGTTTCCAAATAGCCACAACGATGAAAGAGGCTGCTCTTATGGCTCTGAAAGCATAATACGTACCAAATCACTAAAAAATAAAGCAATTATGAGCATACTAATAGATAAATCCACCCGTTTGATTGTGCAAGGAATCACTGGCAGAGACGGGCTTTTCCATGCCAAAAAGATGAAAGAATATGGAACCAAAGTGGTCGGGGGTACTTCTCCGGGCAAAGGAGGAACAGATGTGGACGGAATCCCCGTATTCAACACCATGTATGACGCTGTCGAGCAGACAAAGGCTAATACCTCCATCATTTTCGTTCCGGCACGTTTTGCGGCAGATGCTATCATGGAGGCAGCGGACGCAGGCATCCGTATCATAGTCTGCATTGCAGAAGGAATTCCCACACTGGACGTGATTAAGGCGCATCGGTTTGCCGAACAAAAAGGCGCCATGTTGATCGGGCCTAACTGTCCGGGACTTATCTCTCCGGGAAAAAGCATGGTTGGCATCTTACCAGGACAAGTCTTTTTAGAAGGAAATGTAGGTGTTATCAGCCGTAGCGGAACACTTACTTACGAGATTGTGTATCACTTAACAGCTAATGGAATGGGACAATCCACCGCTATCGGCATAGGAGGCGATCCTGTTGTAGGACTTCACTTCCGCCAACTGCTGGAAATGTTTCAGAATGATCCGGAAACAGAAGCAATCGTCCTGATTGGAGAGATTGGAGGAAATGCGGAAGAACAAGCGGCCGAATATATCCGTAATAATGTAACTAAACCTGTGGTTGCATTTATTGCCGGCCAATCAGCTCCTCCGGGAAAACAAATGGGGCATGCAGGCGCTATTATTTCAGGAAGTTCCGGTTCGGCAAAAGAGAAAATTGAATCTTTGGAAGCAGCTGGTATCCGAGTGGCACAAGAGCCTTCGGATATACCCAAACTATTGAAAAAGTAACCTCCAAAAGAGAAATAAAAAACAGAAGTAGTAATATTACAGATGCAGATTCACTCAAAATAAGTAATTTCATACTTATCATTTTAAGTGAATCTGCATTTATTTTACATACCTTTCTTTATACCTAATTTTATAAGAAGAGCATTCATCGGATAAGCGCAAAAGAAACCGAAAAGCATAGCCAACTGCATCATAAACCAAAATATCCATGTATCTTTGGGCAATGGCTCATTGATGAACAGCACAAAATAAACAATTGCCATCCAACCGTACATTCCTACCTGCCAGGATAAAAGAGAAAAGAAATCTGCTTTGAAAGCGCGAGTTAATGCATTCCCTACGGAGATTTTTTCCATTTCCCGAATCGCATAAAACTGAAAATAAACGCCAATAATCAAAGCCAATACAAAATCAAGTACCCAATTCCCAACAAGTTGACTGCCTGCAACAGTTACAGGAACATAATTCGTAAACCACTCTCCTATGATATCTGCCAATGTGCAGCCTGCGCCACAATGAAGAGCCGACAGAGCTACCGATTGCCAATATGGACGCCTCATCTCTCCCATTGACATATCCATATCTTTCATGTCAGACATGCCCATCCCTTTCATCCCGTCATCCTCCATCTTCATCGGACTGCTCCGCCCGAACTTATTATACGCCCATAAAGCTAAATAACTTCCCCACAATGCAGATAATATCCAAACTGCATTCATTATTTTCATTGATTGCGGACGATGTGTCAGGTCTATGGCAATATGTACTGCTATTCCGATACCTGAACAGACTAAGAATACGGCTATTAAATTGAGCATGATTGTATGTTTTAAAAGATTCAGACTACAAAACATACTTTATTTGCGAATAGTTCAGCCCACTACTTTTTAATTTTGCCTGTCGAACTATTCCACACACGAGTTGTTATCATTTCATAATCAAAACAATAAAAATATGAGCAGACGTAGACAATTAGAGCATGAAGTATCTGTTGCTCAAGAAAGAATAAAGAAAGCTGCAAAAGATACACCGAAGAATATCCTGAAATTATGGGAACAAGAGCTGGTAGACCTGGAATTGGAACTCAATAATATGGTGGATGATGAAGAAGATAATAATGAGGATTAACAGAAGAAGGGCGCGCTAGTTTCCTAGTGCGCCCTTCTCTATTACTGTCTATTTATTCAGTATTAGTTCTTTGGCAATGCTTCTTTCACTACCATTGAACGACCTACATATTCTGCACCGTTCAATTGTTTGATAGCGTTGTTAGCTTCTGTATCATCCGGCATTTCGATAAACGCAAAGCCTTTTGATCTTCTAGTTTCACGATCTGTGATTAACTTTACTGAAGCAACTGTTCCATACTCTTCCATTACATTTCTCAAATCCGATTCCTTAACATTATAGCTAAGATTTCCAATGTACAAATTCATAAAATACAAATATAAAAAATTAATAATTCAATAAGAAAGTTTTAGGAAGATCTTAATTAGAAATGGATATGCTCAAATAAATGAGAAGATTCACGTAAAAAAATCAAATCGTAATAAACCTCTTTATTGTTGTTGGTACAAAGGAAAGCATTATTTGGAGATAATGCACTATATTCCCTCCTTTTTCTTTTCTCAAAACATCTTTTTTATGAAAACAGGCCAATACTTAACGTTTAAACTCTATTATATCAAACTATCTGCCACCAATCATCTGATTAGCCTTCTATAGTTTCTTTGTTATAAGCTCTTTGAAAAACAAATACTTATAGTTAATTCTGCATCAGAAAATAAAAGGCTACCTTCTTTGAAACAGAAGATAGCCTTTTATTTTATATATCAGTTTGCAGATTAGCCACAATGGAAATACTTATGTACGAGATCTAACATCTCCATCGGCTTTCCTTCCAAATCCGCACGCAACGTTTTATCTTCGTAACTGCGAAGTCTGCGGATGATACCATCAATCATTGCCGGACTAAAGACATTATATTGTTCAAATATTGCCCGTTGTTGTTGCAGGCAATCGGCAGAAGCCTCACAGCTATCCGGCAGTTGTGCCAGTGAGTTCAGTTTATCTTCATTCTCTTTCTGATGGATATTCACATTCACATACGTCTTTTGAGCGATATCCAATGCATTTTCAATCTCAAAACCATGACGGCAGGCAACAGCCAAACCGGCCAACAGTTGATACAAATCTGCCGAACCATCCGGAGAACGCATTTCTACAGTCTGCTTCTGGCTGGTGTCAAAATGGCTTTCGGCTTCCAACGGATTAGCTAATGTACACATATCTGTTTTTGCAGCCCATCCCAATGGTACACGTACTAATACGGAACGGTTACGATCTCCCCAGCAAACATTGGTAGGTGCCTCCTGATGAGGAACAAGACGGAAATAAGAAGTAGGATTGGTATTTCCAAAGGCAGTGATTGAAGGAGCAAGCACCATCATTCCGGCAATTGCTTTACGCGCTGTTTCCGACAAAACGCCGTCTTTCAACATTTGGTTCTTGCCGTCTTTCATGATACGCATGTGTACGTGCAAGCCCGACCCTGCCTTACCGGCTGTAATTTTAGGAGCAAAGGTCACATTATATCCATATCTGTATCCCAGATTACGAATCACCCATTTGGCAATCATCAACTGATCTGCCGCCTGCGATACAGGAACCGGCAGGAACTCAATCTCATTCTGTTCATAAATATAGCCATCCAGCGTAAAATTACCCACTTCGGAGTGTCCATACTTTATTTGCCCGCCTGTTTGCGCGATATAAGACATACATTGAGTACGGAACTCATTGAATTTAGCGTATGGACCCGATTCGTGATAACCACGTTGGTCGGTTGCCTGAAACATACCTGTATCCGGGGCTATTACATAATATTCCAATTCGCCCATTGCCTGAAATTCCATTCCGGTAACTTCTGTAAAAGTTTTGCTTGCTTTGTAAAGGGTGTGTTCTGGTGCACTTTCGAGAGGTTCGCCGTCTTTGTTGAAGAAAGAGCAAAGCATAGACAGCGTCGGAATCTCGGCAAACGGGTCAACGAATGCAGTGCAGAAACGGGGAATCACATAAAGGTCACTACTGCCCGCTTCTATGAAAGAAAAAAGACTGGAGCCGTCTACCCGTTCTCCACAAGTAAGAATAGCTTCCAAATAGGCTTGATTGTTGATAACAAAATTCAGGGTTTTCAGACGACCGTCTCCCGCCGGATACATGAAATTGACCATGCGGATATCTTTTTGCTGGATAAATGAGATAATGTCGGCTTTGGTAAACTCTGAAGTTGGCTTTTGAAGGAATGCTACCAACTGGTTAGCATTCATTGACAAATCTTGATTCATAATCGGTTGTTTTTCGTTGTTGTATGATTAAAAACGGTTTGTTAAATGCCAAAGATAACGAAAAGATTCTACTCCTTAAAGCGTTTTAAATCTTTCCGGCTAAAAATCCATTCCGGAGTATATAGTTTCCCCGCATCCGTTTCCGCCAATTCATACCAGGGGGAAAGGCTACGACTGACAGGATTTACAAGAATATGAATCTGTTGTGCAGGCATATAGCTCTGCGCCAACAGGAATACTTTCTTTTTGGTAACCGGATGAACAGCAACATCTACAACAATGACTGCATGTCCGGGTGAGCCTCCTTTAATAAATACATCACCGGGTTGCAAAGAAGTATAAGACACAGCCTGAAGCTCGCGGGATAAAGAAGCCGTTCCGGCATACATAAAGACCATATCGAGATAGTTACGGAAAGTTTTATAGGAATAATCCACTCCTTTGCCCGCAGCATACCATTGCACTTGATTGCCGCTGACTTTTATCCGATTTCCTTCCGCCCATTTCTTATACCCGGCAGGGAAACCATTGGTGAAGTTGAATTTTATTTCTCCATATCGTTTATGTTTCCACAGATATTCCGCCCGCAAACGCATTACCGCATCGGCACACTGTTGCAAATCACGGTTACCTATTTCCATATCGATTACAGCGTAAGCTGCAGACTGATTCGATTTTTCTTTTCCATTATAAAGCATCACTTTACTACCTTTCGGCATCAAAGGCAAATTACGTAAGTAACCTGTAAACGAATGATCGGAACAAGCCTCCCTGACATATCCCGTCGGAGGAGCGATTCTTGTAGCAACCGTTTCTTGTCCCCACAATTGCAGGGATGTACAAAGTAACCCTATATATATTAGTAAATACTTCATAACGCTTCTCTTTATATTCTGTTCCGGACAAATATAAGTAATTATTGTTTAAAAAGAGGATGAATGTCTATTTTTATTTTAACTTTGTACAAAGACCTACATACATAACTAAAATTGAAAAGCTATGGACATCCAAACATTTATTCAGAACTTCAAGGAGGCATTCGGAGAGAATGCCGAATTACCTCTTGTATTTTGGTATTCGGATATACTGGAAGGAACAACAGAGAAAATTAACGGTTGCTTCTTTAAGGGTATGAAGACTGTCAGAGAAGGTGGCACTATCAGCTTGAATGCAGAAAATATCGGTTGCGGTGGCGGCAAATTCTACACAGGTTTTACAGAAATGCCTGAACGCGTACCGACTTTTGTCTCACTAAAAGAACGATATAAACAGACTCCGGAAATGGTCATTGAATTTATCCGGCAACTCGGAGTTCCGAGGACAGAAAAGAAATACCTTCATTTTGCCCGTATAGACAAAGTGGCAAGTCTGGAACAAATGGAAGGCGTCATGTTTATCGCCAATCCTGATATGCTTTCCGGACTGACTACATGGGCTTACTATGATAACAATGCCGAAGATGGTGTCGTTTCCTTATTCGGTTCCGGTTGCAGTTCCATAGTGACACAAGCCACTCTTGAAAACCGCAAAGGAGGCAAGCGGACATTTATTGGTTTCTTCGATCCGTCGGTGCGTCCGTACTTTGAAGCGGATAAGTTGAGTTATACGATACCTATGTCCAGATTCAGAGAAATGTGTGGGACTATGCGCCAAAGTTGCCTGTTTGATACGCATGCATGGGGAAAGATCCGGGAAAGAATGGGCGCCGAATAAGGCAAAAGTACAAACCAAATAGTTTCAAAATATGTTTCAAGCTTTGAAACTGTTTGTTTCTCGGTGTGAAACGAATGGTTTCAAGCGGTGAAACAAACAGTTTCCCGTAGTGAAACAAAGTGTTTCAAATAGGCTTGAAACTTTTCTGTCCCATTTTTAATATCATAAAGTAAATGCTTAAATTAGTTCGTATTATAAGTTGTTATTCAAAACGCAACGAAGTCTCCTTTTTTCTATTAACTAATTTTAGACAGTTACTTTAGCAAATAGTTCTTTGTCCGGATTAAACCTTTTCTGCGGAAAGAAGTCTAATTTTTTATATATTATCGTTCTATTAAACTTTAAAGTTATCAACGAAAATGGAAACATCTGCTAAACTCTATTCACTGAATTACAGCAATGTAAGAACTTACCTCTTTGCCCTGCTATTTGTGACAGGCAACATTGCACTTCCACAAATCTGTCATCTTGTACCATACGGTGGCCCTACTTTATTGCCGATCTATTTTTTCACGTTGATCGCAGCTTATAAATATGGCTTTCGTGTGGGATTACTGACAGCAATTCTTTCTCCTGTCATCAATCACCTGTTATTTGCAATGCCTTCGGGAGCTGCACTCCCCATTATATTGATAAAATCCGCTTTACTTGCCGGTACTTCCGCCTTGGCTGCACGAACACTGAAATCCGTTTCTTTATGGGCTATTCTCGGTGTCGTTCTCTCCTATCAGATTATAGGAACTGCTTTTGAATGGGCATTCATCGGAAATTTCCATGCAGCAGTGCAAGATTTCCGCATTGGTATTCCCGGTATGTTAATTCAATGGTTTGGCGGCTACGCCCTACTGAAAGCGATTGCAAAACTCTAAAGTAAAAACAAAAATGGACAGAAGGGACTTTTTAAAAACAGTAGCCATAACCGGTGCCGCATTGAGTATTCAGCATTCGGAGGCAATGGAAATATTAACCCAGACTATTAATAATACGAACGGAGGCAATCCGGACTTGGTAGCCGTTATGGGTGGAGAACCGGAAGCTATGTTCCGCCGTGCTATCAGCGAACTGGGCGGTATGAAACAATTCGTAAAACCGGGACAGAAGGTGGTCGTAAAACCTAATATCGGTTGGGATAAAGTGCCGGAACTGGCAGGAAACACCAACCCGCAACTGATTGCTGAAATCGTGAAACAATGCTTTGCTGCCGGAGCTAAAGAAGTGACCGTATTCGATCATACTTGTGACGATTGGCAGAAGTGTTACAAAAACAGCGGCATCGAAGCGGCGGCAAAAGCTGCCGGAGCAAAAGTAATGCCTGCTCATTTGGAGTCTTATTACAAGCCGGTAAACCTACCCAACGGTCAGAAGATGAAGAAAGCAAAGATACATGAAGCCATCCTGAATTGCGATGTATGGATCAATGTTCCCATCCTGAAAAACCACGGGGGCGCCAATCTGACTATCTCAATGAAAAATCACATGGGAATTGTCTGGGATCGTGGATTTTTCCACCAGAATGACTTGCAACAATGTATTGCCGATATCTGTACACTGGAAAAGAAAGCTGTGTTAAACGTAGTGGACGCTTATCGTATCATGAAAACCAATGGTCCGCGAGGACGTTCTGCCTCGGATGTCGTATTAGCGAAAGGACTGTTCATTTCACCGGATATTGTAGCAGTGGACACGGCTGCCGCCAAATTCTTCAATCAAGTACGTGAGATGCCACTAGATACTGTGGGACACCTCGCTAAAGGAGAAGCACTGAAAATAGGAACCATGAACATTGACAAGCTGAATGTCAAGCGAATTAAGATGTAAAATAACAATGTTAAGAAGGCTACGTATTGGAATATCAGCACTTTTATTTGTGCTGATTTCTTTCTTTTTTCTCGATTTTGCAGAAATATTACCGAACAGTTTTCATCGGCTGGCACATTTGCAGTTTGTTCCAGCTGTCCTTTCACTAAGTATAGGTATCTTATTATTTCTCACCGTGTTAACGCTCTTGTTTGGACGCGTTTATTGTTCTACAATTTGCCCTATGGGTATTTTGCAGGATGTCATTGCACGCATTTCAAAATCAATAGGGAAAAAGAAAAAAAGATATAGTTACAGTCCCGCAAAAAATAAATCGCGTTGGGGCATACTCGGGCTGACAGTAATCGGGTTTCTATGCGGATTTACATTTATTGTAGGCCTGCTCGATCCATACAGTGCGTATGGACGTGTAGTAGTGCATATATTCAAACCTATCTACATGTTGGGGAATAATCTGTTGGAATCTGTCTTTTCCAAATTCGACAATTATACATTTTATCAGGTAGATACCTCTGTTTTAAGCATTTCTTCTCTTCTCATTGCTGTTATCACTCTTGCAGTTATTTTTGTAATGGCATGGAAACACGGGCGGACATGGTGCAATACGGTTTGTCCCGTAGGAACAATATTGGGATTATTGAGCCGCTTTTCATTATTTAAGGTCCGTATCGATACTGCGAAATGTAATGGATGCGGGCTTTGTGCTACTAAATGCAAAGCCTCCTGCATCAATAGTAAGGAACATGCCATTGATTATAGCCGCTGCGTAGATTGTTTCGACTGCCTGGGAGCATGCAAGCAAAAGGCATTGGTCTACAACCCTTCTTTAAAGAAACAACAAGCAAACGTAGAAGCCCCTGTACCATCATCACCGGACACGGATTCATCCAAACGCCGCTTTTTGGTTGCCGGTCTTGTTACTGCCGGAGCTGCTCCCAAACTCCTGTCCCAAGCCAAAGAATCTGTTGCTAGACTGGAAGGCAAAAAGGCATACAAAAAGGAGAATCCAATCACTCCTCCGGGCTCTATCAGTCGGGAACACTTTCAACAGCAATGTACATCCTGTCATCTTTGTGTCAGCAAATGCCCCTCTCATGTTCTGCAACCTGCTTTTATGGAGTATGGTTTGGCAGGTATAATGCAGCCGACCGTTAGTTTTGAGAAAGGATTTTGTAATTTTGACTGTACTGTTTGCGGAGACGTTTGTCCCAATGGAGCAATTCTTCCCATAAGTGTAGAGCAAAAACATCTTACACAAATGGGATATGTTGTTTTTATCGAGGAAAATTGCATCGTTTATACTGATGGAACCAGTTGCGGAGCGTGCTCCGAGCACTGTCCTACACAGGCTGTGGCAATGGTACCATATAAAGACGGATTAACGATCCCTCATGTAAACAAAGAAATATGCGTAGGTTGTGGAGGATGCGAATATGTTTGCCCTGCCCGTCCATTCCGCGCTATCTATATCGAAGGAAATCCAGTACAAAAAGAAGCAAAACCTTTTAAAGAAAACGAAGAACATAAAGTGGAGATAGACGATTTCGGATTCTAATCAGCACACAGTGCCGGTGTAAAAGATTCCATCCGTATATTTGTGCTCTATTGTGATATATTTTAATGCGGATAACAAAACTTTATACTTACGCAATTAAAGTTCCATGTTATCCGCATTTATTGTGTTCTATGGATAACAAAAAACTACTTATAACGTTCTCTTAAAAAAACTATTCATTATATTCCTCCTACTTTCAATAAATTCACTAAATTCGTGGCGAACTAAAGAAAGCAACTCATGGAGGTATTCACAAATAACAGGAATAGCCGGAAATATCAGATTGGCTATGCACTAAGCGGAGGATTTATTAAAGGATTTGCCCATTTGGGAGTTATGCAAGCTCTTTTAGAGCATGATATTAAACCGGAAATCATCTCCGGAGTAAGCGCAGGAGCACTTGCCGGTGTCTTTTATGCTGATGGCAACGAACCCCACAAAGTTCTTGATTATTTCTCCGGACATAAATTCCAGGATTTAACCAAACTGGTAATTCCTAAAAAAGGATTATTTGACCTTTGTGAATTTATAGACTTTCTCCGAACCAACGTTAAAGCAAAAAACTTGGAAGATTTACAACTTCCTCTGATTATCACAGCAACCGACCTCGATCATGGACGCATGGTTCATTTTCACCGCGGCAGTATTGCTGAACGGGTTGCTGCTTCTTGTTGTATGCCTGTTATGTTCGCACCAGTCAATATAGATGGCACTAACTATGTAGACGGAGGATTGATGATGAATCTTCCTGTCTCTACCCTGCGTAGAGTGTGCGACAAGGTGGTGGCTGTCAACGTAAGCCCCATCATGGCACAGGACTACAAAATGAATATTGTAAGCATTGCTATGCGTTCATTCCATTTTATGTTCCGCGCCAATACTTTTCCAGAAAGGGAAAAGTGTGATTTATTAATCGAACCATACAATTTATACGGATATAGCAATACCGAACTGGAGAAAGCAGAAGAAATCTTCGGACAGGGATATAATACAGCCAATGAAGTACTTAATCAACTGTTGGAAGAAAAAGGGAAAATATGGAAGTAACCTCCTATCCATCGGAAAAAAGAATGAATACGAATATTAATAATCTACTCTATATGAATGACGAAAATAAAATAATTATCTATCAAGTGTTCACCCGTCTGTTTGGAAATAACAACAACCACTGTGTCTACAATGGCGACATTGCCACCAACGGTTGTGGAAAAATGGCTGATTTCACGCTCAAGGCACTTGGTGAAATCAAAAAATTAGGTACTACACATATATGGTATACAGGCATCATCGAACATGCCACTCAAACGGATTATCGCCGTTATAACATCAGTCCGGATCATCCTGCCATTGTGAAAGGAAAAGCTGGCTCTCCCTATGCCATCAAGGATTATTATGATGTAGATCCTGACCTGGCCAACGATGTACAGGGACGTATGAAAGAATTTGAGAACCTGGTACACCGTACACATCGCACAGGTTTGAAAGTGATTATAGATTTTGTACCTAATCACGTAGCACGCCAGTACCATTCGGACGCACAGCCCGACGGTACGACGGAATTAGGGGCTAACGATGACCCCAATCAATCTTTCAGTCCATACAATAATTTCTATTATATTCCGCAAGCGGAACTTCGTGCCCAGTTCGATATGAAAGACGGTGCAGCAGAGCCTTACCGGGAATTTCCGGCTAAAGCTACCGGTAACAATCGTTTTGATGCTACGCCTAATATCACCGACTGGTATGAAACGGTGAAATTAAACTATGGAGTGGATTATCAGAATGGCGGTACCTGCCACTTCTCCCCGACTCCGGACACTTGGATAAAGATGCTGGACATTCTTCTTTTCTGGGCGTCAAAGAACATTGACGGTTTCCGTTGTGACATGGTAGAAATGGTTCCCGTTGAATTTTGGGAATGGGCTATTCCTCAAGTAAAAGAGGTTTATCCTGAAATACTTTTTATCGCAGAAGTCTATAATCCCAGTGAATATCGTAACTATCTGTTCCGTGGCAAGTTTGATTATCTATATGATAAGGTAGGATTGTACGATACATTACGGAACGTAGCCTGCGGATATGAATCTGCCACTGCAATCACTCATTGCTGGCAAAGTCTGAATGGAATCGAGAAAAAAATGCTCAACTTCCTGGAGAACCACGATGAGCAACGTATCGCATCTGATTTCTTTGCCGGTAATCCGCGTAAAGGGATTCCCGCACTAATTGTTTCTGCTTGTATGAACACCAATCCTATGATGATCTATTTCGGTCAGGAGTTCGGAGAGCTGGGCATGGATAGCGAAGGATTCAGCGGAAGAGACGGACGGACTACCATATTTGATTATTGGAGCGTAGATACTATACGTCGTTGGCGTAACGGAGGAAAGTTTGACGGAAAAATGCTTACTGAAGAACATAAGCACCTCTACTCTATCTATCAAAAAGTACTGACGCTTTGCAACGAAGAGCAGGCAATCAAAAAGGGGGTATTCTTTGACTTGATGTATGCCAATATAAACGGATGGCGTTTCAATGAGCATAAACAATATACTTTTATGCGGAAATACAAAAACGAGATTCTGTTTTTCGTTATTAATTTCGACAGTCAACTGGTAGATGTTGCCATCAACGTACCTTCACATGCCTTCGATTTTTTGCAGATTCCTCAAATGGAGTCTTATCAGGCTATCGATTTGATGACCGGTGCTAAAGAAGAAATCTGCTTATTACCTTATAAACCGACAGATGTTTCGGTCGGAGGTTATAACGGAAAAATTTTAAAGATTACTTTTTAAGTAAAAAGAGTAAGATAAGAACCGCATACTCCTTATCCTCCGGGCATTTCACTTATATAATGCCCGGAGGATTATTTTATGTACATCGCTCAAACAAATATTCTCAAAGGCTGTTTAGTTATAACTAATTCTCTAAACTCAAAGCTTATGAAGAAATTTATGATTTGTGCGATCACACTGTTTTTGCTATTATCTACATCTGTCTTTGGAGATACCCCTCCCGGCAATGTACAGGCAACTTTCAAGAAAATGTATCCCAAAGCAAACGGCATTGCCTGGTCACAAGATGACGGATATTATTGCGCCAATTTTGTAATGAACGGATTTACTAAAAATGTGTGGTTTAACGTCCGGGGGCAATGGGTGATGACACAGACTGACCTTGTTAGCCTTGATCGTCTGTCACCGGCAGTCTATAATGCTTTTGTATCCGGGCCATACGCAAGTTGGGTGGTAGATAATGTGACGATGGTAGAGTTTCCTAAATGGCAAGCTATTATTGTAATTAAAGTAGGCCAAGATAACGTTGACATCAAATATCAGTTATTCTATACTCCACAAGGAATATTACTGAAAACACGCAACGTGAGTGATATGTATGATATTCTCGGACCAAGTACCTTTTTGGTAAACTAGAACTAAATCATTCAATAGCGCAATATACGAAAAAGCCCCTGCAGATATACAATGATAGTTGCAGGGGCTTCTTATTTAAAGATAAAATTATTTCTTCTTTCTAAGCACTACGGCGGTACGGGCAGGAATGTAGAGTTTCAACCACTCTTTCTTTTCCTTACTGTACAGCGGATCGGCAATAGTAAAGTGCACTACAGAATCATCTGCCAAACCGTTTCCTCCAAATGCAACGTCGTCCGTATTCAATATTACTTCATAAGCTCCCGGAGTTACCAGGAATCCATAGTCGGTAAATGACTGTTTCGGATTAAAGTTAAAGACAAATATAAGGTCTTTACGTCCGTATGCCAATACCTGATCGCCATCATTATGCCATATTTCCTGAACAGGTGTTGCCTGGAAGTCTTTCACGCTCTTCAGAACTTTCAGCATATCCTTATCAAAATCACCCATATAATGATAGGTCAGATTCTTGTTGTCTACCAAATCCCATTGGCGACGGGCATATTTACATGACCATCCGTTACCTTCACGCGGGAAGTCAATCCATTCGGGATGCCCGAATTCATTTCCCATGAAGTTCAGATAACCTCCGTTGATGGTTGAAGAGGTCAATAAACGAATCATCTTGTGCAAAGCGATACCTCGGTTGACAACATAATTTTCATCTCCCTTTTGCATATGCCAGTACATATCGGCATCAATCAGACGGAAGATAATTGTCTTGTCTCCCACTAATGCCTGGTCGTGGCTTTCTGCATACGAAATGGTCTTTTCATCCTGACGACGGTTGGTTACTTCCCAGAACATGCTGGAAGGTTTCCAGTCTTCATCAATCTTTTCTTTGATTGTCTTGATCCAGTAATCCGGAATGTTCATGGCCATACGATAATCGAAGCCGTAACCGCCATCTTCTACTTTTGCAGCCAGCCCCGGCATACCGGAAACTTCTTCCGCAATGGTTATCGCTTTCGGATTTACCTGATGAATCACTTCATTAGCTAATGTCAGGTAACAAATCGCATTATCATCCTGATGACCGTTGAAATAATCTCCATAGTTACAGAAGGCTTCACCCAAACCATGACTATAATATAGCATAGAAGTGACTCCGTCAAAACGGAAGCCGTCAAATTTATATTCTTCCAGCCAATACTTGCAGTTAGACAATAAGAAGTGAATCACTTCGTTCTTGCCATAATCGAAGCATAGAGAATCCCAAGCCGGATGTTCACGACGAACGCCCGGATAGAAATACTGATTCGGATCACCGGCAAAGTTTCCTAATCCTTCTACTTCATTCTTCACTGCATGTGAATGAACAATGTCCATAATCACAGCAATTCCCATCTCATGAGCGGCATCGATCAATGCTTTCAATTCGTCGGGAGTACCAAAACGGGAAGAGGCAGCAAAAAAGCTGGATACATGATAACCGAAACTTCCATAATAAGGATGTTCCTGAATGGCCATAATCTGGATACAGTTATACCCTTCTTCAGCGATACGGGGAAGTATTTTCTCGCGGAATTCGTTATAAGTGCCCACTTTTTCCTCCCGTTGTGCCATTCCGATATGACATTCATAAATCAACAGTGGATTCGTGTCGGGCTTGAATGTTTTCTTTTTGAATTTATAGGGTTTCTCCGGAGCCCAGACTTGCGCACTGAATATCTTGGTCTGTTCATCCTGTACCACACGAGTAGCCCATGCAGGAATACGCTCGCCTTGTCCGCCTTCCCAGTATACATTCAACTTGTAGAGATCGCCATGATGAATGGCATCCGCCGGCAGGTTAATTTCCCAATTGCCATTCTTTAGTTTTTTCAGCTTATAGGCTGCTTTTTCCTCCCAATTATTAAATGTACCCACCATATAAATATGAGTAGCATTGGGCGCCCATTCACGGAAAGTCCATCCCTTATCGGTGCGATGCAATCCAAAATAAAGATACCCCGATGCAAAATCTGAAAGGGTTTGTTTGCCTTTATTCGTCAATTCAGCTTCCTTGTCTAATACATGCTGATGACGCCCGGTGATAGCACCGGCAAAAGGTTCCAGCCAGGGATCATTTTTTATGAGATTAAGTGTCTTTTCCATATCAGAATTGAATTAGGATTATGCTTTTACTTTTACGATTACTTTTTTCACACCATCCGGAGTGATGCCGGGAGCATGACCGTCTTGCGGGAAGAAGATAGCAAACATTCCCGGTTTTACGGCAACGTATGTTTCTGCCAATCCTTCAAAGAAAGTAATGTCTTTTTCTGCGTTATAAGGTGCATCTGCCGGAACACAATCTTTTGCAGCGGTATACCCCATAATTTCTGTTCCCGACAACGGGATTTGAATATCAATAAATTCGTTATGAGTTTCCAGTTTGGCTTCCTCTTTTGTTTTAGGCTTGGTTTGTGCGATATTCACGAACAGATCTTTCCCTTTCAGTTCTGTCTTACCAATTTCCATGGCTTGGAGGTCATGAGACTTCAAGAAGTCAATGGCTTGTGCAAACAAAGGATTTAAAGACGCATATTTCTCCAGATTTTCTAAAGTATCTACTACCATATAAGTTAAATTTTAAAGTTTATATTCCAGGCATTATTTATTCAAAATCATCAATCGTATAATTTATAAAATCAGCAAACCGCTTGAACTGGCGGAACGCTTTGTCCATCTGTTCCAACATATCCGGCCGGGTAAAGAAGTCATCAGGAACATTATAAGAGCAAACATACTCTTTACATTTCAAATAATCAACGTACTTGAAGTCTTTCGGGAAACCTTTCGGAGCTGTTTTCAGAAAATCCTCCCCTATCACCGGAAAGTATTTCTTAAACTCCGGATCCTCTACGATCGCAACAAATTCCTCGATATTGTCATAAATAGACTGACGCACTGCTTTCAGGATATTGGAAGGCAGACACAAGCTTCCTCCGGCAAGCATCGAACCATCCGGCTGCAAGTGGACATAATATCCACAATGGTCAGATTTCTTTCCTTTGGCATTGATATAACCACCGAAATGTATTTTATAAGGTGTTTTATCCGCAGAGAAGCGGGTATCCCGGTAAATGCGATAAGTACAGTCTTTGGGTTGAATTCCCCGGATAGTTTCATCAAACAGGGAAATACGGGCAATCACTGTTGCCAAAAAGTTGTCGAACTCGGCACGGGCTGTTTCATATTCTGCCTTGTGCTCATTAAACCACTCACGATTATTATTCGCGGAAAGATCTTTTAAAAACTGAAAGATAACGGGTATGTTCATCTTTATCATTTTCTATTATTACTCTACAAACGTACAAATTTTATTTCATATAAACTACAAAAGGGGGTAAAAGGACATAAAAAAAGCATCGGCCTGGTAAAACCGATGCTTTAACACATTTATCAAAAAAACAGACTCTTCTGTCTCTGACGTACTTTAGCTTTCACAAGTGGAGTACAATCTCTTTAATTAATCTTATATCTAATACTATGAAAAACACATAAATATAACAGTACAAAAGTGACATTTGTTCAGCAATACTCTGTATATTTCAGTTAATTATCGTTTATAGAATGAAATGTTTCTCATTTATAGGCAATACAATACGTTCCCAGTCAATCATGGCGTTGAATAACATAATATGTGAATAGTCATTTAAATGTTCTTGCGCGATGTCTTTCTCAACAATCAATTGCTTATTCAGAAGTTCCGCCCGCTTCGTTCCCCGGAGTAACGGATGAGCCGGAGTAAACCATGTGTGCCCATCGTAGAGGGCGATATTGGCAATAGAAGTATCTGTCAGATAGCCGTCTTTCACGATTAAAATATCATCTGCCATTCCTCTTTGGGCATACAAAGCGTTCAGTTCTTCCCGATGTGTGCTTTTGTAAGTGTAATTAATGGTATCGGATTCTATCAGATGCAAAGAGGACACTTTTCGCATCTGATAAGGAGCATACGTGACTTCTCCTACTTCTTTTCCATACACAATCCGACATTTATGAATCCCGTTTAAAACTGGTGGCGATATATACTCGCGCAAATCAAGCGGAACACTATCTTTCCAAAAGACCGCACGGGTTCTATTGAAACGCTCTGTGTGATAATCAAGATTATAAATCTGTCCATCCTCTATCCGGATAGTCTCAATAAATGGGTACATATACTTTTTGTTTCATTTCGTTATACTCACTTTCCGCATCGCTCTGACAGGTTATTCCACCTCCACTTTTAAAATACATTTTTTCTCCTTCCTGTTCTACAAAACGTATCATAACGGCACTATCCAAATTAATTCCATCCGAATAGCCCATAATTCCTGTATAAAATCCTCTGTCGTAGGTTTCAGCTTCCCGAATAATCTGCATCGTTTTTTTCTTGGGGGCACCGGTAATGGAACCGGCTGGCAAAAGTCGGAAAATAAGTTCTCCCAAATGTTCCGGATAGTTTTCCGGCAATATGCCTTGGATTTCAGAGCTTGTCTGAAGAATCGCCCCCTGATTAGTCTGCAATGTATCGATATACCGATACCGGGAAACGGACACTTGATTGGCAACCATGCTTAAATCATTACGAATCAAGTCTACGATAGTAGCGTGTTCTGCCGCCTCTTTAGGATCGTTCATCAATAATTGGGCAGCAGAAGGAATGGAAGCGTCAATAGTCCCTTTCATCGGGTATGAGCTAATTTTCCCCTGATGAATTCTCACAAATATTTCTGGAGAAAAAACAGTAAAAGTGTCTTTAACCCATAGCTTATAAATCGCTTTAGAGTGATAATAAATATCTTCCAGAGTGAGATTGGTATCTACCGGAGTGCGACAAGTCAGATTTGTGAGAAAACTATTTCCAGCCAAGATATTCTGTCGGACAATATTAAACGAGCGTTGATAGGAATAGAAAGATTCTGCAGAAGGCTGCCAATGGATAGAGTTCGCTGGTTTAGCAGAAAAAGAAGGTGTATACTTTTCAGTTGACGTAGCTTGATTGGTAAATCCATTCAAATTATACAAAAGTTCAGTAGAATCAACAGCAGCAACCTCTTCTATATAAGATGCATCCTGCAGATAATTGATAATAAAAACAAAAGGACGATGGTGTTGTCCAAACTGATTCATCCGTTTGATGGCCTGTTCCTTATTATATAAGTGCATAAAATATTTCAGCGTTTAGGAACGGCAAATGTACACAAAAAGTATAGATTAGAAAAAGATAGCAATAAAAAAGGGTTGCCCGACGTATCATACCGGCAACCCTCTATCATTTATAAGATTGGTCAAATTACTTCATAACAGCTTTCACTTGAGGAAGCATCTTTTTCACATTTTCATTTTCCGGAGAGATCTTAGCAGCCTCTTCCAAATAGTCTAATGCTTCTTTAAATCTTCCATCCGCTTTTGCTTTTTCTGCAGCATATTTGTCTGCGTCTGAATTTGCTAAAGGAGCAGCTTTCTTCAGGATATTAGCTCCGTCATTATAACACAGAACTCCTAAACTGTACAATGCATTTGTTTTATACTGCTTGTGATCCAACGGAATTACTTTCTTGAAACAATCTTCTGCTTCTTCTGCTTTTCCAGCTTTCTGTGCTGCAAGTCCTGCTTTCAAATAATGAAGACCATAATTCTTCACCATTGTCTTATTCTTAGGATCGACTTTCAGCCCTTCTTCTAATGTAGCTACATATTCAGCAGTCTTCTTTTGTGCATCTAAAGCCAAAGCCTTACGAGCATACGCATTTCCTATATTAAATTTTTTCTGAATAGCAATATCGAAAAAGGTCACGGCTTCCGCATACTTTTTCACTTCGTCTGCTGCTATACCACAATAGTAAGCTGTTGCAGAATCTTGATTATTAGTCTGTTTCAGATATTCGCTGAACTTCGCATACGCTACTGGATAATTTTTAGCATTAAATGCATCATTTCCTTCTTTTTTCAATTGCTCTGGGGCGGTTTGTGCAAAAACATTAGTCACTACAATACAAAATGCAAATAAAAAAATCAATTTCTTCATAACTTTATGTGTTTTTTAGTTGTTTATCGTCCAAAAGTAGAAGTTATAATAGAAAAACACAACCGTATTTTATTTTTTTGACCTTTTTGAAACCTATATAACTTTCGTTATTCTTCGTAAAAATGACGTTTTCCTATTTATTCATCCCAAACCATATAACTAAACAAAATATTTCTCTTTTATAAATTACTGATTCATAGCTATAAAGAAAAATATGAATAAAAAAGTGCCGGAAAGTTTTTGAGTTTTCATAAAAAGCACTACCTTTGCATCCGCAAATAAGGCTGGTTCCGTAGCTCAGCTGGATAGAGCAACGCCCTTCTAAGGCGTGGGTCAAGCGTTCGAATCGCTTCGGAATCACTATTAACATCCGGTAACAGTTAAATGTTATCGGATTTTTCTTTTAAATAGCTGATATTAAACGTTTTACTTTCGCCCCGTTTAACTTTTAATAACCTGCCTGTGTAGGCATATTTGTAGGCATATCCCCTCTACAGGCATAAAATAGGCATATAAAAATGACGGCAATAAGAGTTGTAAGACAAGGCAAAAAAGGCAAAACCGACCGGCTCCCCCTGTATGTGGAATTTTATATCAACCGTGAGAAAATAAGGATCGCGGTAAGGTTAAGTGTCACGTCCAAAGAATGGGACGAGCAAAACGAAGTGATAAAAGGCCGGGACAAAGAGAGTAAAGACAAAAATTTAATCATCTCAAACATCCGGTCACGTGTAAGCGACATATTTGTTCGTACCCGTCTTAAAAATGAGACGCTGACAAAAGAAAGTTTCTTCCGCCAGTATAACAATCCTTCCGATTTTGGTACCTTCTTTGATTTTGCACGGGTTTACCTCAAACAAATTAGCAAAACAATTTCTTTCGGTACCTGGAAACATCACGTTTCTATCATCAAGAAACTGGAAACATTCGCCCCCGGCCTTGTATTTTCAGAGATTACCCATGAATTTCTCCTGTCTTTCTTTGCATATCTTCGCAAAATAGGTAACATGGATTCTACGGCATGGCGTAACATGGCTACTATCAAAATATATGTAGGTGCCGCCATACGCGGCGGTTATATGGACCAGGACCCGTTCGCGGCCATAAAGATACGTCGCCCCAAAAGTGAAGTTATATACCTGACGGAAGAAGAACTCCTCCGTCTGACCGCCTTGTACCGGTCCGGCCGCCTGGAAGAATGTACCCAGAACGTACTCCGTTTTTTTCTGTTTCTTTGTTTTACTTCTTTGCATATAGGCGATGCAAAAGCATTGCAGATAAACCAGTTCATAGGGAATGAACTACACTACACACGAGGTAAGACCAAAATACCGGTAACTGTACCCTTATCGGACCCGGCACGTTATATTTATGAATATTACCGGGCCGGACGTACAAAAGGTAACTTGTTTATGAACCTTCCCACGGATCAGGATATAAACCGGGTATTGAAAACAATAGCCGGTAAAGTAGGAATAACAAAGGATATCAGTTCAAAGACCGGGCGGCATACATTCGCTACCTTGTATTATAAGAAAACACATGATATCGTAACGCTATCCCACCTTTTGGGACATAGTTCTATAACTATGACAATGGTTTACGCACATGCTCTGGAAGATGAACGCGAAGCGGGAATACACGCCTTTGATGATATGTTATAACTAAAAGAGTGAAGGGGGAACCGTATTTCCCGCTTCCCCCTTTCGCTTTTCTACTCCAACGTATAAACACTCCAGTCTATCGCCTTTTTAAGTTCCCAGCCTTCCTTTTGTGTCTCCTGTATATGTTTCACGGCACCGGTGTAAAACTCTTGTAGTTGCTGCATACTTGCAAACTCGTAAAACGTCGGGTTGTCTTCTTCCCCGAGCTTGAAAGTAACAGGAAGGTTTTCCCCGCCTGTCTGCAAGGCAAGATCGTACGCCGTCTTATAATTCATCTGGTTCTCCATGGAAAGCCAGACTTTCAGACCGTTCCATATGTACCCGCTTTCGATCGTGTCGGTTATCTTCCGGTTATACCATTCATTAATAACCGCCTTGATTTCTGCCAGTGCGGGTAGATGATCGAACGTCTCTTCCATGTAACTACGTTGGACTCCTTCTGCTGTCTCTGTTTCCTGGTAATCCCACGTAATGCGCCAGATTCCCCGGCGGCGGTTGGTACATCTTACCGGTTCCGCCTTGCTGTCTGCATAAATTCGTATCATTTCAAGTAAAATGTATAATTATCAATCCTTTTTCACTTACTTCACCTTCGCAATGTGCTTCAAAAGGCAGTTCTCCGTCTCTTGCCGCTGATTCACAAATGAAAAGGGTTTCCTCAAGGCTGGTAAAATACTTTCTCTCCTTGCCGTCGAGTTCCAGCTTTATAACAGTCCGGTTTCCGTTTTTCGTCGGAACATCCTTTTCATAATCAAGTACGATCACATCCTTGTTCATCAGTTCGGGCGACTTGATCCTTGCCCCGGTAAATCGTTTCCGTCCGTCTTTAGGCTTGTACTTGTAGCCCAAATCTTTTAATTTTTTCATTTTCTTTCCTGTTAGTTTATAAAATAAGTTCTTGCAATCAGCATGTTTTGTAAGCCCGTAAAATGAAGCGGTTAACTCCTGCCTACGTTTCTTGCTTTTAACCTTGTGCATCTTGCGGGCGAACTTTTGTTTGTTACGCTTCCTTAACCGCACATGATCCGGGCGGGTTACATATCCCAGAAAGTCGATACCTTCGGTAATCGGGAAAACGGTATCATTACTTTTAATCTCCAGGCGGGCTTTACGGGCCTGTTCATGAATGATATCCCTAACCTTCCAAAGGTATTTCTTGCTACCAGAAAGCACCAGACCGTCGTCACAATACCGGTAATAGTGTGCTACTGCCTCCTGATCCTTTAACCGGTGATCCAGATAAATAGACAGAAGCAAATTACAAAGCCCCTGCGATGATCTTAGTCCGATACTCACGCCTTTAGGCATCATGCGGATGCACTCTTCCAGGATTCCGATCAATATTTTATCCTTGAACATCTTTTTCACTGCATCCAGCAAAACGTCCTGGTCTACGCTCTCATAGAATTTCGTTATATCGAACTGGTACCCGAACAGGGTTCCTTCGGGATCATCCTTTATATCTTTAACGATATACTGTAAAAGGTCATGCGTTCCCCTGTTTTTAATGGATGCGGAAGTAGTCCGGATAAAACGTACTTTCAAATGCCGGTCCACCACATTCATAACGGCGTTAAGAACGATCCTGTCTTCCAGGGAAACCGATTGTACGATCCTTACTTTCGGCCCGTCGTCTACGGTCATTTCCCGATATCCTCCGAGCTTGAACCGCCCACTCCTGATCCGCTGCCTGATCCTCTCTACCGCCTTCGGGACATCCGCCAGTATTCTACGCCCGGCAAAGCTGCGCTTTCGTCTTCTTTTGCGCAATACCGTTTTTATGGCGTCCTCTATATTGGCGTCCTCGACAATCTCTTCTATAATATTATCTTCTCTCCACATGATAATTAAATCAGCCTTCAATTCCCCGGGCCGGGCTTCTTCGAAAAAACTTCCTACCAAACCCCATTGCCCTGCGCTTTATTTTTCCCCTTTCCAACCGTAAACGGCTGCTGTTGGCGAGGCTCATTCCTCTTGGCTCCACGCCGGGAACACGTTCCCACTGTTGTACACCAATTTTCAAGGCTTATGCGCTTTTTCTTTATTCTAATTGTTTGCAAGCCGAACACCGATGTTCGCATTCGTGTTCGATGAATCGTTATTCGCGTTCGCATACGAAACACCGCCTAACGCGTTCGCGTTGTTGTTCGACCGATACACCACACGAGTGTATATGAGGAAATCCGCCTTTGTACTTTTCGGAAGTACCGGCGCCCGTCTTACTTTCCGGACGCCCGCGCTACCCGCACAACGTTTTACGTTGCTGTTTTTTCTCTTAATCTGCCTGATTTATGGCTTTAAAGGCCGCGACGCTGCCCGCCCAGCGTATTATGCCCCTGAAGGCAAGCCGAACACCGATGCCCGCATTCGTGCTCGATGAATCGGCACTCGCGCTCGCATACGAAACACCGCCTAACGCGCTCGCGTTGTTGCTCGACCGATACACCACACGAGAAAGACCGGTACCCACATAGAACCTATCGAACCAATGTGAGGAAGTGGAACCGCCTTCTTTAGCTGCAATCAAATCCATATACTGGCCCCAAACCATGTGGGTAGGATAAATATCCGCGTTATAAACAGTAATTCCCTGTACAATGCGTTCCGTTCCGTCCGGCATGGTAATAAACCACCTTCCGTCCGCCGCCGTCTTGTTTACTGTGACATACTGCAACCATTCCGCCTTGTTTCCCTGGAAATTCTCATATCCCAGCACATTGACGGACTGATAATTTACACCGTCCCGATAAGCACCTTCCGCCTGTGGATTGGAACCGCCCTTTTCCTTATAATAAGAAACCGTATCACGCATCCCCAGCGCATTGGTAAGGCCTGTCACTTTCTGGTAATTGTTTGTTCCATATCCGCAAACTCCCTGCGAATCGGTATTACCGTATTTAAAGAAATGCAGATTACCCACATCCTTGTGCATCTCCCAGTCGAACAGCTGGAAACCTTTGCCCCGATTCTGGGCGTATTTGACTGCCTGGCTCTGTGAAATGGTTCCTACACTTGAAACACCGCTGACAGAACGCAGCACATCATCAATCAGGTAGGCTTCATAAGCACCGCCCAGGCATTCCGTATGCTCTACCCAGTCCGGCTCGATCGCTTCCACACTTTCCGACGTTGTGAGTAAAACGAAATCGAAGGCCGCCGAATTAAGGAAAGTAAAGGCCAGGAAAGTAGCCCCTGCGGGAACAGCACAAAACAGGTACATACCATTAATAAAACCGTTCGCGTTTGAAACGCTTACCCGACTTACTATTTTGCCCGTATCATCTATAAATGCAGCCCCGTAAAGAGTGGAAGCCAGACCGGGGAAACGGACCTGCTTGTAATCCCGCACGTCCACCAGGGCGAACGATCCGGATTCGTATTCATTCTTCGCCTCTTCAAGGGTCGTGTAATCCGTATTCTTACGAATCCCGATCCCTTCCGTTACCTCCAGCTCTTCGCGGGTAAGTTTTACACTGGTGTACCCTGCCGCTGCCGGCGCATCCTCATTGCTTGAAATAAAACCGTACAGACATTGGTTCAGCACGTCCGTTACTCCCTTGTACCAGTAATGAGGCTCATATACGTAAACTTCGCCTTCCGATCCGGTTAATACTGCATCCGTGGCGTTCTCCACGCTGTCACTGTCGGCGTATTTGTTCCGGCTCTCATCATGAAGCGGATAACAGGTCATTTCACCCTCCGCCGTCTTTTTGGCCAGAACGCAATGTCTTTTCGCCAACACCTCCAGGATATGGGAAGACGGGGTAAATTCCGTATTATAGTCATATCCGGTAGAGTTATCCAGGTTTGTAATCTTTTCCCCGTCCTCTACCGTCTGGTCTATTTTTATGCAGACAAACTGCGGCTGAATGATATTCAGTTCCGGGAAGTGCGCACAGGTGGCGGCGTACTCTTCGTCCGACATGGACTGGGTCAGCCGGTACGTACCCACCAGGCGGCACGTCTGCACGTTTCCCCCGTCTTCATCAACACCGCCCATTGTCATAAGCCCGCGAAGCAAACTTCCGTCCCCGTCCATATCTATACCGGTAATTCGTAGATAGCTGGTCGCGCTGCATTGCTGTAACAACGTGTTCCAGTCGATCAGGCTACAGTTATCAATCACAAGGCGCGTGATATTTGCCGTGCTTTCCAGCTGCAGCCCTGCATTGGTCAGTTTGTTCAGGTACCGGAGCTCCAGCGTCTGCAAAGTTGCGGGAAGGACGCAAACGGCCAGAGGCGCACCGCCGGCGAATGTCACACCGGTAAGGGATGTATCACCGGCCAGGAAGGTTTCAAGTTTGGTGTTGCTTGAAAGGTCCATACCGGTAAAGGAAGAGGATTTAAGCCCGGATATGTCGAGTTGTCGAAGGTTACGGCAATTACCCACCAGAAGGGCATTAAGTGTCATCTGTCCGGCCTCACAGCTAACATTCAGTTCACGCAAGGCCGTACAGTTGTTCAGGTTCAACGTGCCGACAATGGCGTGGGCTACATCCGTCAGATCAAGCCCGCGAATACGGCTTGCACCGTAGAAATATTGCGGATCGTTTACTATTAAATCCGTGTCCATTGTCAGTTCCACCACAGCCCCGGCCGTTTCTGCAAGTACCGCGCTTTGGTGCGGTGTTCCGGACGTGTAACCGTACCCGTAATAATACCGTTCGGAGGCCGTAATCCGAATTTTCCGGTTATCGCTGCCGAACTTATACCCGAAATAAGCTGCGAAGCTGTCACGACGATAAGTACCGGCCACGTATTGACTATCCAGAAGGGCGAAACGGTTCTGAATGGTATAAGTACGGTGCGCGTAACGGCTTCCCTGCAAGGCATACAGATAATTATAATAACTGGTTCCGCTGCCGGTTGTCACCCCTTCGGTAAGCGGAAGGATATATTTATATTCCGAATCCTTGTTATAAATCCGCTCGCACCAGTTGCCCATTTGTTCCTCGTTAAATACTTGCAGGACATATTCAAGGCTCATATTGCTACGCAAGGTTTCCGCCACTTCACGCAATTTGTCCGGACAAGATCGTACCAGTTCCCATAAAACGGAATCATGGCCGGCAAAAGCATAACTACCGATACTATCGTCAAAACTTTCGTGGGTAATGGTATATTCGTATTTCAGTACCGAATCATTACGCACACCGAACAACGTGTCCATATCGTAAGGAAGGAAATACCAGATCAGGCCGTCCCAGGTCGCCAGCATCATATTTTTTGCCCGGTTATCCACGGCCATAAAGTAATCGGTAATCAGATACCATGCAAACGGGCTGTCATTACCGAAATACTGGTTATATTCCGCCAGGAACTTGGCGGGATTACCTTTACATGAATCTACCCAGTTCCAAAGTCTTATAACTGCCGCCTTGTCGTCCTCGTGTGCATCCGCCCAGGTAGTATCTGCTTTGAAACGAAATTCCAGCGCATCATCAAAAGAAGACATGTCGGTAGTCCCGAACAAACAAAGGGCCTCGGAGTTATTCAGGAACTCCAGACAGATACATTTGTTACGCTGCCCGTTCAGGGACGCTTCGTCGTTGAATCCTTCAATTCCTTCAAAACCGTAAATGATCGCACTTTCCGACTTCTCATTATTGAAATTGTATTTTCCCAGATAAGTATTCGTACCGGTGCCGTCGTTATCATAAAACAGGTCCATAGGGAAACCGTCTACACCTATACGTACGTCATATTCCCCCTTATATGCAGCCTGCGGCGGCGTCAACCACCCGCACTTCTTCCAAATGTCATTCACAATACGCACCGCACCGGTATTATGTGTACCGGAAGAATCGGAAAAGTCCGCTTTCAAACAGAATATACTGATCGGCCGTGCTCCCGGTTTGAAACTGTATTCAAGAGACGGCACATCCACGCCGTTAACTTCCAGCGTGGTACCGTATTTCTCCAAGCGCAAGAAATAAAGACGGTAATTCTTACGCGGATAAGTGGTGGATGATGTACCTTGTATTCTTAGACCGACATTCCTTGCTACAAAGTCATACTCCTTACCGTACGGGCTATAAAAATAGATATCGACCGGGACCTCGAATTTCTTGTTATTGGTGGCGTTGACAAGGTTCACATCGCCGACAATTCGCATAACCGCCTTTCCTTGGGCGCGTAGCTTGTCTATGTCGATATCCGTACCGTTGTCCCCCGTAACATCGTTCTTTTCAAATAACAGGACCATTTCGTCCGACGTAGTCCGGTCTACCATGTAATTGTTCAGTTCTTCATCATCCGTAAGCGCACGGTTATAAATACGGAAATTCCTGATCTCCACATCCGCCGTATCACTGAATAAACGGATGTTCACCGGTTCCGCCTGCAGTAGTCCTTCGGTAGCCCCATACTGTACAGCCCCGCAACGGATTCCGTTTACATAAAGTTCCAGCAACCGTTTGCCAGCCTTGGACCCGACAATAAAGGCTATTTTCAGGTTCATATCACTTGCAAACTTTGTACTTACTTCCGTACCGCCAGAAACACGCATAAGGGCCTGCTCCGTTGTCATTTGGAAACCGATATCGCCGGCCATACAGTCCAGTATTACCCCCTGCCGGTCCGTTACCGACGAACAAAGAATCTCCATTTCATAGGTAGCCCCGGTAGTGGTTGCATCTGTGGAGAACGGCTGGTACCCGATTTCAATCTTCGCGCCTCCTGTAAGTTTCAGGGCGTCACCCGTCCAGCCGTTGCTGTTCCAGTCGAAACCCGCAAACGTTGTATGTATGTCGCCATAATCCCAGGCTCCCGGATCGGATTCACTGTTACTCCGCCCGGCTGCCGAAAGTTTCAGTACAAGCCCGGCAGTAGTTTCTTGCAAGTCGATGCCGCTTTCCGTCACGTCGATATAAAACGGGTATTCCGTGGCTCCCGTCTTAAATTTCATATTGATTTCACCCTGTTCCGTAAAACGGTTGGTATATGTCTGCGTAGTACGGGCCACACTGACAGACTGCGTTTTCACCCCGTCCCGGTAAACGTCCACTTTGGCCGGCGTCGCGGCGGGATCATAAGCCACAAAGTTAAATTTCACCTGTTCGTACTGCCCCGCTTCCAGGCGCGGAACAAGATGATCCTCCGTAAAAATACGGCCGTCCGGAAAACTTATCATCGTGCCGATGAACGGTGCCGATCCTCCGGATTTCAGGATATCAATGTAGATACTTTCAGACTTTAACACGAGCTCGGCGGAAGCCTCCATTTCGGCAACCATTTGAACGGTATTCCGACCGGTTACAAGCGAAGACGGGGACAAACTGAAACTGCCGTTTGTCGTTCCCGATCTTGTAATGGTGTGCGCGTTCTGTTGCTGGCCGTTCAGATAAAGCGTGACGACCTTTGTTCCGGAACCGTTGACGGCATAAGGAATATTAATCGTATCGGCCAGCGTATAACCGCCAGCGGCTATGGCCCCGGCCAGATTATAAGAGCTGGTAAGGGAAAGGCTGACAACCTTTACGGATGTAAATGCCTGCCGGGTTTGTTTCTTGCCAGTAGTCGGATCGGTAGTGGTTGCCACTACGTAAATATCCGTGTTTCCCACAAGCAAGTAACTTGAAAGGTCCAGTTCGTAACTACCTTTAGAAACATCGCTGACTGTTTGGGAATACATGGTAGTTGTTCCACGCCTAATCGTAACGGTTATATCTGCCTTTTGCCCGGTGGATTCCCCTTTTTCGTCCCCCGTGGTGTACTGGTGATCGTACGTATAAGTAAGACGGGCGTTTCCGCCTTCCTTGATTATGGTGTTATCTACAGCCGCATTTAAGGCAATTTTAGTAGCCACCGTTTCGCCGGAACCTCCACCGGAACCGGCCGGGATATCCACGGCGGTAATTTCCGCGCCGCTTTTGTTCTGGAAAGACAGACGGACGGATGTTTCATCCTCGCTTACTTCCGCATTTACATTAAACAGCGTGGAAGCGTCCACCTCGTTAAAACGGGCGGTTACTACCTTGTTTTCTACCGGATTGGTAGAATCGGCGGACAAAGTCTCGTCCACTTCCAGGATATCCACGTTTACATTCACATTACCGGCCGCGTCCGGCGTCTGCTTCTCGCCGTTTACCGTTACACTCTTTACCGTTCCTTTGCCGCCGAACTCTTCCCAGCTCGCCTCCTGATCCCAGACAGCCGGATCGGTTCCGGCAAATTGCCACGTCTCCCATTTACCGAGCGATGTTTCAAAGGTGATAACACGCCCCCGGCCGCGTTGTTTTTCCGGTACCGCGGCAATGGCGGAAGCAAGAGTATAGAAACCTTCTGCAAGTGGTATGTTACCGGTTACGTTATAAGTATTCCCGCCGGCCGAACCGCCGCTGCCGAAATCCTCCCACTTTTCGACATTTTCAAAATCCGTGTCCGGATTACCTCTAAATTGTTTCGTCACCCAGCCGTCGGCAGTAAGAAAAGAAAGGATTACACCGTTTTTCCGTACATTGTTAATCTTTCCCGCCGTTTTCAATGCTGCAAATACCCCCGACAGATCACTATAAACGGTACCGGCGTTCAAAAGGTTGTTTACATTGGTAAAGGTGGAAGACAGACGCCCGTCCGTTTCCTGTAACCCCTGTTTCATTTTGTCACGGTCTATCTGCAATGTGCTTATGTCATCGGAACAACTGGTTATATCCTGGGACAAACTTTTCAGTTTTCCCCAAAGGGAACCGTCTTCACTCTCCGAACCGTCTTCACTGCCGATACGGGCGTTAATATCAGCCAGCAATGCGGCAAGCGAATCACTGTCTTTAAGCCCGTTCAGAAAATTAAGAATCTCGTTAAAGTTGTCGATTGCCTGCGAAGCGTTGTTACCGACAAGTCGGTCGATACGTAAAGAAACGGCGTCTATAGCCTTCTGTAATGCTGCATCGGCGGCAATGCGGGCGGCTTCCTCCGCCTCGACTTCCTTACCCTGGGAAACCAGTTTCAGGTGTTCGTTCAAGAAGCCAAGAACCGCCGCCACCATTTGGTTAGTAACGCTTTCCGCGTCCTCCGCGGTTTCAATGACTATAATAAGATCATCGATATACTCCTGTGTTGCCATATAGATACATTAATTAAATTGTTTGCTGAACTCTTTGGAATGAACCCGCGGTTTCCGGTAGCCGCTTTCCGTGATTTCTCCCGTCCAGTTGGACTCCTTGTCGGCAAACGTGAGCTTTAACGTCACGTTCTGCGGCGCGTCCGGACGGACACGGTAAGAAAACTCTTCCGCCGAAGGAATTACTTTGATCTCTTCCCGGCCGTAACCTGCCAGGTAGACATCATCGGAGGAAAGCAGGTCAAGAAGAAAGCGTATTTCCTGCGGGCGTTTGAATCCCGTCTTAATCGTTACGACTTCCTGTATCTCCGTCCGTATGCGATCCGAATAATAATCATCGGTAATTTCATCGTAACGCCGGAAAACAGCGTCTTCGTCTTCATCCATGCCGGGAGTTACGCTCGCCTCGCCTTCCAGGGAAAACACCTCGTAAACCCCGTAACTGTTCAGGAACCGGAGCCGGTAATGCTCGCGGACCGTCGGGCTTTGCTCGATCCCGATCCGGCAGGCGAACGTTTCACCGCTATACACGTCAAAAAGGTTGCCCAGTACCCCGTAATCGGTAAAGAATTTAAGTCTTACGGCCTCCAGGTTCAAGGCGCAAAAGTTCTCTACCCGGCCTGGCACTGCAAGGCTTTGCCCGGTAAGAAGTTCCGTTATTTTCAGCTCATGCTCCGGATAGATGAAACAGAGCGGGTAAAGCTCCGTCTCGCGCATCGTTATACGCCAGTCGTTGCTCCGGGTGGTAAAGAAGAAATTACAGGATTCATTCAGAAACTTCAAGGAAAAGATATTATTACCCTCTTCATGCAGCTTCTTAAAAGCCCGTTTGCCGATACCTCCACGCCAGGCGGCTAAAACCAGGGTTTCCGTTTCCGCTTCTTCATTCTGCATGATAATCATGATAGTAGCCTTGTTGTACCAGCCGGAGGAAAGGTTTATCAATATATCACTACTTCCACTTAAAACGGGGATATCCTCAAACACTGTTTCCAGAACTTCGGCAATATTTACCTTGAAACTTCCGTTACCGTTGCCGGTAAATAAAGACCTCCGGTATTCAAAGTTTAAACAGTGCATAATATTATACGTCACCATAGAAGTAGTTTCTACCGAAAGATAGACTGGATTTCTGGTAAAGGCGTTTTCCGTCGGGTCGATGCTTGCTGTCAAACTCATAATTCAAAGGTGTTAACGATGAATATTCCGTTAAACTCACTCTTATTTTCAAGCCCGGAGAGGAAACGGTCGCGCTGATCCGTGGGAGACGTCAGGAACTTGTAAAAGTCCGAGAGCCGCCCCGCATGGTTTTCCCTCCAAAGCTTATAAAGCTCCGTCACCTGTGAAGAAGACGGGGCAAGGATGATGTTATTCTGCTTTTCCATGGTGCAAAAGTTGGGTTTATCAAAGGAAGAATAAAGGACGGGATTAACCGGAATAGACAACAGAAACAAAAGTATCTGTATATTCAAATTCGGATTCATACGTAACATCCCGATATGTACCGGGAGTAAAACTTCCAGGCTCGTAGTAAATACTTATTATTGCTGTCGCTTTACATTTATAGTTCCTTTGTAATGTAATTCCCGCTTCCTGGGGATAGTTTTCAACCAAGTATTTATCATCATTACGAGTTGTATATCCGTCAAGCGAGTAAGTTATTGATTTCATTTCGTTCACAGCGGTCGGCCTTTTGTTCCATTCATCCCTCGCCTGTTGTAAAATCCTGTTCCTTTCATTTTCTTTGGCTGTTTCTATATTTGAACTTATAAATTCCCACGTAAAAAGCCTGGAACCAAAAACGGGTGTTTCCTGTTCCTTATCCAAATCGTACGGACCAATCAACCGGAGTGTTCTTAATGTCAGATCAACGGGTACAATCTTATTTGCCGGAAGAGAATAAGAAAGCCCGTCAAAAAGTAAATATTGTCCTCGAAGTATTACCGGTGTTAAGATATCCATACCCGTAAGCCGGTGAACCGGTAACAAAACGTTTGCCTCTATCTTATTGAATGAATGTCTTAATATAGCGTCGTATTTCCTCCAGAAGTTAAAAAACAGGCCATTATCATATTGAAAAAATAGCGACATTGTATGCTTGCTTCCGTCTCTTAATATAACCTCTTCGGCGTCAGAGGTGTAAGGTAACACAGAACCGAAAGGATATTTACTATTTTGGGAAGACGTAAACGCAAACACGAAGGATAACGGTGTTTCCACCTTCTCCGAGTCTTCATCGTTATTATTAGAGGAAGTTTTAAGATACGTGTAACGGTGCACGTAATCAGCAAGATATTGAGGGGAAAGAATATCATTCGGGGCAAAATCCATTGGAACGCATTCGTCGTCGCTGGTTAATTCGTTATCTTCGATATTGTCGGTTTTCCGATCCCAGGAAAAGAAACTCGATGAAGAATAAGTAAGGCGGTTATTATCTTCATCCCATTTAAACCACCGTCCTGTTGTTTCCTCATAATTTAGATGTATCACCCTTTTAGATACATCAACTTTAGTTAACCTTGCGACTTTCTGATCTTTCAAGTAATCTTCAAGTCTTTCAACAGAGGGGGCCGCACCGGTAAAGGAAGTTTTGGCCGATAACTTCATTTGCCGGGCCGTTTCATAAGTTATTAAAGGTTCGTCTGTCAGGCTACGGGATAAATCAATGTCCGGAACATCATCCACAATATCCCGGATCAGTCTTAAAGTGGCCGTTTTCGTATCGGAAGAAACATTATAAACCAGTCCGAAACGCACATAAAGGGCGTTTAAAAAGTCCTCGACCGTACAATCCGGCATCAAATCCGCGTAAGAAAGTTTTCCTTTAACACAACAGTCGGCCGCATTATTCAGGATTACCAAGTTATAAAGTTGTTTATCTGTTTTAAAAGGATTTTCCATTATTGTATATCCAAATTCGGAAAAAACAAGTTCCAGTACACGCCATACATATAAAAAGGCTGTCACGCCGTAACCTTCCGGAAGTGTTACTGCAGTCGGAGTTCCATTTACTAAAAAAGTTTCTGTTCTTGCTTGATAACGTAACCGATAAACTTTGCTTCCTTCTGATACAGGTGTGATATAGTTCAAGTATTTAGGGTAAAACTGATTATCTTTCGAATCGTTACCGGTCATAATCTGAAATACGGCATAATCAGTCTGATAACCTCCTAAAACTTGTTGCAAATGTGCGCAAAGAGAATTAACGCTGCTATACTCCTTCACTGGTAATGTAATAGCATTTAATTTTTTTGCTTTCCATGCGCTGTAGGCTTCCGAATTGTCAAAGCCGATGTTAAGGGTAATACCTTCTTTTTTACCGGCGGAAACAATATTTATCTTCCCGGTACGTTTATATGCTCCGTCCAATACCGTACATGCCTGATCTTCATTCATCGGCTTTATACCCATGTCGAGACGGTGAGCAAAACCGGTTATTTTAGCATTGTTGCCGGTACATGGAACCGTAACCGGTACGGTTTGCGATCCCCGGTCGTTCATGACAGGGGATTTTTCATCAATCTGTACGGTAAAGTCTCCCCCTAAATCCAGATAACCTTTGTTCGTCTTTATCTTTAGCATAATGATTACTTATTTTCCGCGTGTAAAGGTGTCGCGGGCGTTATCTATAGTTTCTTTGGCCTTCTCCAAATCCTGATAAACGATATAGGCCTTTATCAATTTGATAGCCTCACAGGAGGCGCGAAGCTCCTTTGCTGCTTCCAGGAACTCCCGGTAGGAAGAATCACCTGCAGGGGAAGTGACGTAACCGCCTTCCGCATATTCACCCGGATTCTGTGGCAACGGGTTGGCATTGGTACGTTGCCGCCTGATCGCTTCGATAGTACTAACGGCGTCGATTACTTTAGGATTATTCATTTCCGGTTGTGGTACCACATATTCCCCCTTATGAACTACGCCGGCCACTTCATAACGTCCACCGGAACCGGTGTAACCGCCTTCATAATACCCGCTTCCAGAAGAACCGGAAACAACACGTTCAGCCGTGGCAGTCTTGCTGCCGGTAGTGTTTTTCAAGGACATGTTTTTAATCCTGTCCCGTTCTGCTTTGGCCGATGCAAGCTGGGCCACACCGGTAGCCGCAAGCATTACTGCAGCAACGGTTCCGGCGATCGGCCCGAGGTCCGCGTACGCCTTCATAATCGAAACGGCCGTATCTGCTATGATCTGGGAACACTTGATAGCAAAGTTTACATCCGCATACTTCTTTTGAATTTCCAGTTTCTTATTTTCCTTCTCTTCTTCCAGAGCGGCAGTATCTTCCCCGTTGTTCTCGGCTTCCTGTATGAGAACATCGTATTTTGCTTCCACCTGGTCGATTTCGGCCTGTTGAATAGCTTCCACCATGGAAGAGGAAAGGCCGGAATAATAGTCAAAGTATTTTTTAGCGTTATTCATCTGCATTTGCAGCTTTTTACGCTGGTATGTCTTTTCGTCTATTAATTCCTGATCGTGCAGATTCTTTAACAGGGCCAGTTCATTCTGGTATTCCTGTGCCCATGATACGCCGATCTGGGATTGAATCTGATATAAACTATTCTGATAATCAAATTCAAGCTGGCTAATTTCCTGCTGTTTCTGTTTCTCCAAACCAACGGTAGAAATCCCCGCCTGTCTCGCTATCTCAATTATGGCATTATAAGTCGTTTCTACATCCTGAACCTGCTTCCGGTGTGCCTCCTGCATACCGGTTATTCCTATCGGAACGGAAGTTATTTCACGTACTTTTTGAGCAATGGCCGCCTGGTCACGTAGTAGCTGCATCTCGGTTTCACGCACGGCGTCGGCGGCTTCCGTAACAGTATCTATACGTTTTTGTTTACTGGTGATCTCCAGGGCGTTTACATCATCCAGGTAAGTACGGTTTATCTCCAGGAGTTCTGCAGCGTGCTCCGCTTCAACTTTCAACATATAGGCGTCGGCGGCTTCCTGCGTGATACTTTGGTTTAATACCGCTTTTTCCATGGTGTCCTTCTGGACGTTGTAATAGGCGGTTTCAATCTTTAACCGTTCGTCCCGTTTCTCCTGTACCAGTTTTATACGGGCGTCCTCCTGCTTGCCGGTTTCCGTAAAAATGGCCGTCTGTGCTTCTGTTTCGAGCTTGTGGATTTCATCGAGTAACTTCTTCTTCTGGGCCGGCGTTTTTGCTTCCAGCTTCTGGAGTGCGTCGATACGTTCCCGGTAATAGCGAAGGTTTTCCGCTGTTCCTTCGAGAATGTATTGGGCTTCCGTCTTATTTTCCTTTTCCCGGTTCTTTTTGATTAGAAGCATACGTTTTTCGTGCTCGATCTCCAGAGGTTTTAATGTAGCGTCCGTTTCTGTATTTTTATACTCCCCGGCTTCCGCTTTCTTTTTGACCTTCCCCAGTTCGTTTAAACGTTTTATTTCGGTGTCGATACGTTCTATTTCCTTGTTTTTCTTGGCGATATTCGCTTCGCTGTCTTCCGCCCACTGTTCCTGAACCTTTTTCTTTTCGGCCTCCAGTTTCTTTATAAGGGATGTTTCAGTATTTATATTTTCTTTATTGGTTCCGGTTAATGAAGTGGCCGTCGCCTCTGTTTTTAAGATATCATTATTGATCTGGGCGATTGCTGATTCTATACCGGCCAAATCCTTCTGTGTTGTTTGTAGAGCTTTCAACTGGTTAGCCTCTTTTTCTGTACCAAATAAACGGCTTATTTTAGCGGTAAGACTGTTCCGGTTATATCCTGACAATGTATTTTGCTGGCGGGTGTCCCAATAAGCGTCGCTTTGCTCTGATTCCTGGCTTTCAAGATTCCTTTTTTTCTTGTACAATTCTTCCAGTTCCTCCTGGTAAGCTTTCAACTTGATTTGTTTTTCCAAGGAAACTAAATATTGATCTATGGCCTCCTTGTTGTTGTTTATGAGCCTGCCTTCTTCATTCAATTCCGCATTATAATCCGGTATCAGTTCTTTTAATTCCGCAAGCCTTTGTTTACGGGTGTAGTTGGAAAGGTTCTCATCATTGATAGCAGCTACAAGAGTTTTTATTTTTGCTTCCTGGCTGGAATATTCTTCATTCACTTTCTTTACGACTTCCTGGTGGGCCTTCATCGCCGCCGAAGCCTGTTCCGTCTTCTTTGCAAGCTGGTAGATAGCAACACCGGCTGCCACGAGTAACGCGAGCAGGGCCGTATATGGATTCTTCAAAAGTTCGATCCTCATTAACCGGAGTGCAGCGGTACATCTGGTAGTATTCTTGTGTAATAGTGCCTGGGCTGCCGCATAAGTCAGAGTAGCCGCCCGGCTGATATAAAGCTGTACGGCGTGCGCTTTCTCTGCAACGACCGAAGCAAGGGTCGCCGTTTTAAAACGGGCGTGCCACATGGTAGTGATTTTCAGTCCTCCATAGTAAGAAACCAGATAAGCGGTAACGGTATAAGTGACAACACCCCATTTATTAAACATGTCAATCATACCCCCTACACCTTCCACCATAAGCGTAACAAGGTCTATTAAATCCCGGAGAATACCCTTTGATTCATAGAAACGTAAAACTACCCCTTCGATAGTTGAACTTAGCCGGTTTAATGCACCTTGAACGTTATCACCCATTTCTTCGGACATGGCGTTAAATCCCTCTTCGGCTCCGGTTACTGCATCACGGAGATTTAAAACGGTATCAGTACCATTTAAAAAGGTATTAAATGCGGCAACCGAACGTTTATCCGTTAAATCCAGTGCCTTATTAAGGTCTATTCCTTCACTGTTTAATTTTTTAAGTCCTTTTACCAGGTCTTCCAGATTATCCACCGGACCACCGAGAGCAAGTGCGAGTTTGCCGCTACTGTCAGCCAGGTTAAGCAAAATATTACGTGTTGCCGTCGCTGCCGATGAAGCGTCAAAACCGCTGTTTGCCAAAGCACCCAAAAGGGCGGTAGTTTCTTCAATCGTGAACCCGAAAGAATTTGCAACCGGCCCAACAATAGACATTGCCGTATTTAAGTACTCGAAACTTAAAGCGGATGCGTTACATCCCATAGTCATAGTAGAAACAGCCCGTTCCGTATCTTCTGCATCAAGATTGAAAATACGCAATGTTGCACCGGCAAGCGTAGCAGCCGAGGCAAGATCCGTGTCCACCGCCTTAGCGAATTTCAACACGGAAGGCGTCATCGCTTTAATATCCTCTTTGAAAAATCCCAGCTTGGCAAGCTCTATCTGAAGTGCCGTTACCTGTGCGGCCGTATAAGAAGTAGTAGCACCCAGCCGGCGCGCTTCATCCGTTAAATCCTTGATACTTTTTTTCGTAGTTCCCAGGATAGCGGCCAACGTACTGTTTTTCTTCTCGAACTCTATAATAGTACTGATCGCATCCCTTAGCCCGCCGACAATCTGCCCGGTTATCATTGCGCCGATAGTGACAAACACACCGGCCAGAACCGTTTTTATCTTGTTCAAGGAAAGAAGGGAACCGCCGAAACCTTCCGCCTTCTTCGTTGCCTGCCCGTATGCTTTTTCAACTTCTTTCAGTTCCTTCTCCAGGGCGGCATATTTTTCCGGCTGCAAGGATTTCACCGTATTGCGAAGCTCTTTTCGCAAGGCGTTTGCTTTCCTTGCCAGCTGGTTTGCGCTCATGGTGGTTTTATCCAGCCGTTTCTCGCATTCGGCAATCTTCTTGTTATTCTCACCGATCGTCTTATTATTTTCTTTCAGTTGATCATCAAGCCTTTTCCATTGTTTACCGCCAGCTTTCCCAGTGGCGATTAAATCGGTCATAGACTTTTTTATCTCCTTATTGCTATCCCGGAGCTCCTTGTTCTTTTCTGAAAGATTATGTATTTCCTTCTGCGCATCGGAGGCGTTCAGGGTTAACACCCATTCGATATAGTCAGGTTTTAATTTTGCCATAAGAGTAAATTTTATAAGGCAAAATTATCCTGGTGTAAAGTGGCGGAAAAGGACATAAAAAAAGCCCGTAGAACCATTCTACAGGCTTATTATACTAAGAAGAAAGTATTTTATCTCTTAAATGTAAAATCCGAAGGATCAAAATATCCTTTATCCTTAATTGTTGCCCGATCAAGCATCCGGCAAACGTACCAGGTTAAAGGAACTGATATAAGAGGCGTCACGATAAAGGAAAGAAAGGCAAAAGCAAGCCACCCGGATAAAGTAGCCGGTTTATGCTTACATCCTACGAAAAAAACTATTACCAGGAAAAAGCCGATCAAAAATAAAATATCTTCGTATGTCATACAATCATCGTTAGTTCTTTACCGATATCTTTAATAGTATTTACTATTAGGGCCTCCCGTTCTTGTGAGGGCTTTTTTATTCCACTTATATATTGAGACATAAGGCTTTGACTTATTCCCATACGTCGAGCCACCGCAGAAGCATTTAGTTCCGGGTGAGAAATAAAAATCCGATATAAGAAAGTTTCTTCCTTCTTATCTTGAATAGCTAAACAATCATTCATAGGGTCTAAAAATATGCAGCTATACCAATTTCATATAAAAACTCCGGTGCAAGGTCGGCACCGTTGGCCCATTCAATAGTAGCACGGGTTAAACCATATTGAACAAATTTTTCCTTATCCAATAACTCCCCGAAAACCTCACCTGTAAGATAAGGTTCCAAATTTACGATCTTTTTACTCCCGTCGCTGAAAGTAACAAGAAGCTCGTAATTCCTAATATAATCCACATCTATAACTCGTAACATAAGCGTTTATTTTAATGGTTCAATTTTATCTATTTTTTCCCCTTTTTGGGCCTTTTCCCAAAGAGAAAGTATTTCTGCTTCATGCAAGTTAATCCACTCATTTACTTTTGCAATAACTTTAGCTGGAGCCCGACCGTCTACAATCCGATCCAATACGCTAATAGAACATTCATAATCACCATAAGTAAAATGAATATGTGGCGGATTATGATCTTTCCAATAGAGGAATATAATAATACCGAAGAATCTACAAATTTCAGGCATAAACTTTGTTTTATTGGTTACTGAAACAAAGATAGGTAATAAAATCATTACCTACAAATATTTAGGTATTAATTTTATTACCTATTTTAGCGAACTGGCAAACATTTCTTTTACCCTTTCCCTTACATAATCCTGATATTCATATTTAATCTTCCCGAGTGTGTCATGATATAGAATCCCGTATATCTGCCGGTTATAAATCTGGTAATTACCGTGTTTCTTCATATCCAGGAAGCGGGTATATAATGGAAGGTTAGAATGTGCGATTACTCCTTCGCCGTCCGGAATGACCGAATAATTCGGGTTCTGTAGTGCGGCCATTAATGCACCGGATCGCCCTTGTATGATCTCCCCGGTTCCCTGTACTTTCCTACGCTCACGGCCTTTCTGGTAAATCCGTTTGGTAGCGATATCCAGTTGGGCTTGAAATATGTCCTGTATTCCACGCCCGATCCGGTCGGTAAAAAAATCCGTTTTAAAATTCTCGGCCATTCAGTTAGAATCTTGTTTTAAATGAGAAAGCCAGGCTCCACCCCGCAAACGTCCGGTAAAAGCCGGATTCCGGAAGAGTGGAAAGGCTGGTTAAATCCAGTTCCTTAGTGACAGGGCAACCGGTGGCAGAATCTTCTATCAGCATTTGTTTGATACGCTCCATAACCGGCTGCACCTCTTCGATAGTCTCATAAGCCCCTTTCCGTTGGGGATCGTACTTGCTCATAAGGAAAATAACGCATAAATTATTTTCCCTCACATTATCAGCCGAAAGGCTGGCGCCCGTTCCCGACGGGATCAGAATAAAGAGCACCGGACATTCTTCTTTAGATAGTCCCTGTATCGTCTTACTCATTTCCTCGTCAATGGTAACGGGCAGCACCTTCTTTATTTCAGGAATACGTTTTTGTACGCCTTCCCAGTATTCACGGTAAACCTTTATATTTATCATATCGTCAATCCCTGATAACGTTTTGCCTCCCATTCACGGCGGGTAACAAGCCCCGGAAGAATCTTACCGCCTCCGTATATCCACTTTTTAAACTCTGCCGGTATGGATGAATCATACGCATCTGCTCTGATCTTCTTATAAAGCGTTGATTTCTTTAATTTTCCGATACCTACATTAAAGCAAAAGCTTACTACCGCGTCAAACTGGTACTGTCCCAAATCAAGGGGAAGCGCGTTTACCTGGTTTTCTACCGCCCTGATATCCGATTCAAAGAAAGCATCGGCCTGGGCCTCGGTGATAACATCACCCGGTTTTACGCCGGCCGTATGACCGTAACCGATCGTACATACTCCCGCGGCACATACATACGCTTTCAGGCGTAACCCTTCAAATTTCTTGATCTTGTTTTTTGTTCTTGTTGTCGTTCTCATTTCTTGTTACGTTTTTGGTGCAAATACTCAAACTTACATTTATACAGGTAAAGCAATACATCCCAAAAGGGCGTATCGTCCACCTCCTTCTTATTTCCAAACACACCGGAAGCCGCCACTTCAAAGACTATTCCGGTCCAGCCGGTTTTATCGTCCACCTTCCGGTCCTCGGATGCCAGCTTCTGAAACAATATCCGAAAGTCGATAGCTTCACCGCTGATATAAACCGGTCCGGAAAGAACCATTTCCCAAACGGCAGAAAAGAAGTTTACCGCATGAATGGCAAGCAAGGAAGGAACGGCCGGTATCTTCTCCGGGTCCTTATACCGGTAAAGCTTTAACGTGATATCCTGGAAGATTTCATTTATAGCCGGTTCGTCCTTTTCTGCCGCTGCCTGCTTGCTTTGCTGCAACAAATCCAGGCAATCACAAAAGTTACCAAAAGTAAGACCGTTCAGCATGTCACCGACACCATGCCAACCCCCGAAATCCTGCATCAGGTTACGACCGGTTTTCAGAATGGGCGTAACGATCCGCTCGCCCTCCTTACCGGTTGTATAAGAGAAAAAGCCGTCCAGCTTTTCCAGTTGCCCGTCCAGCTCCCGGATGATCTCACGCCGATACATGGTGTAATCCGCTTTCATGCCCAGAAGGAAAGAAAGCCATTTTACGCGGAACTGTCCGGGGCTGATCGTACCGCGGTTCATCAGTACCGACAATATAAGAAATTGCCGGTACTGATCACTACTGACTTCATCCAGGCAAGAAGGAACCTCCACCGTCTTACTATTATATGTAAACTTCTCCATGTCCGGACATTAAAAAGTTATTCCCTTAGATTGTACGGTAACGCCCGGTATATAGTAATCCACCGTTTCCGACTGCGCATCCAGTTCCCTGATGATATCCTGCAATACATCCAGGTAAGCCGCCGCGTCCTGCTCCAAACTGTTAGCAACCGATTGCCGGGCCTCTTTTTCCGCCCGCAATTTATCCCGTACGGTTGTGCTCTGTTGTACCTGTACGATTCCATTAGGCAGAACTTCCACCGGTAAACGTTCAACGGCTTTTTTTATGGTAAGAAGTGCAAGCGGGCGGCGTACATACTCCAGCAAATTTTCCGTTAAAACGGTATCGCCTTCAATCAGTTTATTATAACGGTTCCGGGTGATAACAGGTATTATCTGCCCGTCCTGGACTTCCCGGATCATAGGAATAAGCACCAGGAAAAGCCGGTGACTTCCGATATTGTAATATTCATCGAACGTTTCCTTATTCTGAATAAGAAGCCGGTTTATAGCCTTTTTCTTAATGCCATTCATCCAGAAATCAAACTTTTCGCGGTCCATTAACTCCACCAACGCGTCTACGGCTTCATAAGCCAGGTTCCGGATATTCTCTTCATCCTTGAACTCCTGTAAGGCGGTCATACCCGTTTCATTCTCTCCAAGGTGTTTGCCACGTCCGGCCGTTCCGTGTTGTGCGTCCAAAGTGGGAATGACCTTTAACCAGGTAAACATCGCCACCGCCTGCTGCATCAGCCGCAAAGTTTCCGCCATGCTATCCGTTTCCGTAACATCCGCATGATCTTCACGGTAATACTTATCTACCGCGTCTATAGGTTCCGCACCGATGATAGCCTGTAAATCCCGAATCCCCAGCGGTAAGATAGGTTCCCACTTGGTAAAATCAAGATCATTATCAATCAGGCCCAGAACACGGACTATTTCACCGGCACCGTCACCGCCTTTATTAAATAACCTCGTCATTTGCTCGATCTCTTTTTAGTGTATATGGTTTCCAATTATCAAAATCTTTCGTGAAATTATTTATTTCATCGTAGAACTCCTTATAAAAGCGGGCCAGCCCGGTATCTATCGTTATACAGGTCTGCTCCGTGCGCGGATTGGTGTTTATATTGGCCGAGCTTTCTATTACAAAATCAAAAGCATTACCAAAACCGGCCATTACTTTAGCATGGTTACGGAAGATACAGACACGTGATCCAAAACGTTCCGCCACCTTCTTTAAGTATAAATAAACATCCGCATAGGAACCTTGAAAAATTTCACCTACATAAAAATCTGCGTGCCCTATGTCTTTTCTCTCCAGCCATTTCTCCACCTCCTTAACATCGGTAATTGCCATACACCAGGTAGAAATTAGAACATATTCTACCGGTTGTTGCTTCACGATCACGCGAAGATAAGTAAGGCTGTCAACGTCCCCATGACTGATACAGTGATAAGCTGCCCCTTTCTCAAAATGCCAGGGCAAACACTCTTCCAGGTGCAGCTCCGATTTTACTCGCCGGTCAAAATGAACGTTTTTCGTCCGGTGGGCCTTTATATGCTTGTCCGGGATGTTGTCGGCCCGGTTCTCTTCCGGTTGCCGGTCGTTTACCGGTTCTTCCGGCACATCTTCCGGTTTTGGTGTGAAAAACAGACTACGCATTTTCTTTCATACGGTTAGAGGGTGAAACGTTCTGTTCCGCTTCTACTATGGTACGATAAAGCCCTACTTTCGTAGTGGTACCCGGAAAATTGGCATTAATATACTGCTGTAACGGTTTACAAAGGATCATGTCCGGAATAGCCGTTTCGGAAGCGTTATACACTTTCAGACTATATAATTTCTCCGATCCGGAAGAGAGCTTGTTTTCTATAATCAGATTTGAAAGTACCGGATCAAGACCGAAGCCGGAAGTAGCGGCAGCGTCCGCCTTATTTGATATCTTAATTTGGGCGTCCACATAATCCTTTATCTTCTTATCCAGCGGCTCCACCGTCCAGCCCTCAAAGTTATTCGCTTCCGGATTCCAGAATTTAGTCGTGTGCATGTATTTCCCGGCGTTCTGCCTTCCGGTAATGTTGGAAGCGAATTTCTCCATAGCTTCGTCCTTAAAATCTTCCAGCATTTGGGCCGTGTATTTTTCGCCCGTACGGTCGCAAACTTGTTTTATACGTGCTTCCGCGCGGTCCCAGTAAGACTGCGGCGATTCGATATGTAGGGAAATAGCCGAAGCGTTTTCGTTATAGGCGATTAGGATAGCGGCCAGACCGCCGGCAAGCTCCAGCCAGTCAAGCGCACCCAGAAAACGTGGCGTACTCATGAAATCCTTGCAAAAGGAATAGATATTATAGTATTTCACAGAAACCGGATATTTGAACGGGTGGGCCGGATCAAAGACCGGGTAACGGTAAGTATAAGCCGGATCAGGATAAGGAAAGTCGCCCACAAGTACTTCCTGCGGTTCATCCTCGCCGTCGGGAGGATATACCAGGCGGGCCTTCTGATAGGGAATATGTTCCAGCCGTACCAAACGCCCGGGATTGCCCACACGCGGCGCACGGTTCCGGACAAACTTTATAAAAAAGCCCTGCATGTGTGTTAAGTCTACGAGTGAGCGGTGAAGAACTGTCGTGTAATCCCACGACTCCAGGTCGGCGGTTATTTCCGGATCGAGTTTCCAACGACGGTAAAAACGGTTATTCTCTTCGTCGATTGCATCCTCATACAGCCGCGGGCCTTCTCCCCACTGCAAACCGGCTATTTTACCCATAATACCTTCACCGGCATAGAATTTATCCAGTAAACGCATGACCTCGCCCGGCATGTCGTTATTGTCACCCATGGGAACGATAAAGGTACCGTTTACGCTGATCTTCCGCGAAAAGAAAGCACCCCGCCGGTTCAACTGGATGCTGGAAGGTTCCCAACCTTTACCGCGGCCACCGATAGAAAAGGAGATCAAACCCTTGTCAGTGCCGGTATCTATAATTCCAAAGTTGCCACTTCGTCTTATTTCCATAATCTTAAATCGTTATTCTTTTCCCGTTGAACTCCATTACCAGACATTCCCAGCAATTCAGCGGCCGGCCCGTTGTGGTGTCCGTCAGAAATAGTTTATAGCTTGAATTTTCAATGCTTTCATCCGTCGCCTTTTTCCTCAAACGGGCGGCAGTGAGTATCACCATGTCGCCGCCGTCCCGTGTCTGCCGGTTCCATTTCCGGAACTTGATAGAAAAGGTTCCCCCAGAAATGGTAATCCGCTTCATCTGTTCTACCGCTACATAAAGGTTTATTTTTTCCATAGCCGGCGGATAAAACTTTTAATCCTGCCCCAGTTATCATGGACCAGACAAAAGGATAGAAAGAGAAACATGAATTTTAGGAACGTCCATAAGCTACACCCGTTTGTAACCTTTTCTTTTTCCTGGCTTTGTTGCTTAACGTCGGATTTACGGGTAACGACTGTTTCCGCTTTACTGGTAGTTTCCTTATGATCCTGGAAGGAGCTGCTTTGATTCTTTCCAGTTCTTTTTTCAGTTTTTCGGTTGCTGAAATCAATTTCTTTAATTCTTCCGAGGCTGTCGTAGTTGATACGGATATGCGTACTATCTTCCCGGTAAACGTCAAGTACGTGCTCCTCATTGCTTGAATCTCTTCGCGCAAGTTCAATAGCTCCGTCAGTAGTTGTTTGTTTTTCTTCTCCAGTTGCTTCTGTAACCGTTTTTCGTGTAACAGAGTGAGGAGAACGACAACCGTAAAAACAAGCTGCAAAACAAATAAAAATAAGTAGGTGTACGATTCCATGTCTCATGTTTATTAAGTCGTTAATTATTATTAGTGTCAAAAGTGATAGATTTACGGTTCGGGCAATTCTTCACGCCGCAAAGAAACGGCTTCATAGTGTCCATTACACGAGCGTTCTGCTTGATAGCCTTTTCCATTTCGTTACATTTCTGCAGGACTTCCTTGTACTTGTTATCCACTTCGTCAAACCGTTTTTTCTGTTCCTGGTATGCGTTCTTTAGCTCCTTACGGTCATTCTTCATATCTTCTATTAGTTCCTGGTAAACCTCTTGTACTGACTTCATGGCATCAGCTTCTGCCTGTTTACGAGTATATCGGAGAGTAAATAACCAGGTCAGGCCACCCGTGCAAAGAGCCGTAATAATCGCTGTAATTATCGTTTCCGTCATATTGATAAAGTTGAAAATTCTACATTATGGTCCAAACTATACATACATGCGTCAAATAACCCGCCACGATCCCGGCCAGGTCTGCCAGAATATCCTTCCAGTCCCATTTATTACCGGGTGACATTTTATCCCCGTATTCCTTACCCAATGAAGCACCCAGGGCAAAGGGAACACCATAATTACCCAACAGGGCACATATAGCGTAATTAATCCCGAAATGCTTCCATTTGTCCGTTCCTATTTTCATAATTTGAATGATTGGTTACTGCAAAGGTGGGAAGAACGGAGACGGACGAAAAGGACATAAAAAAAGTGCCGGGAACCACCCCGGCACAAACAAACCCTAACCTGGGACTTAAACCCAACGGCTGCCTTTTCAGCCGGTATGCTAAATTATTAATATTAAGGATTAGACAACTTTTCGATGTCTTTTTTCATCATACGTAAAGTCCTGATTCGCCCTACAATTTTTTCCGGAGAAAGAGGTTCGCTCTCTTCATCGGTCAAATCGTCGATCGTTTCCTCTATTACCCGTATGTAACAAGCGGAAACCGGTTCTGTCTTAATTTGCCACTGTTTCAATATTTCGGCACTTTCATCTGTGATATGTGCGCCGTTTACTTCTATGTCTTTCATAACAAATCTTTCTTTAAACGTTCTTAATCGGTGTAGTCTCTAAGGTAGTGAAATCAATTATTCCGGCCTGCCGGTATATCCCGAGGGCGACTTTTCTAAAGCGTTCATAATTACGTCTGTCAATGGGCGATAACTGCCACCTCTTCATGTCTTTCATCAAATCCGGTATATTATTAGCACTATTATACATACAGTTGTTTTTACCGTACTCGTGATGAAGTGATACAGACTGAAAATCACCGGAGAAAACAACCAACCGCAAACGTTCCAGTTCGAGGAAAGCAAACTCATTGTTAACCTTCTCCACCTTATAAGCCCTTAGTTCAATGGAAGGCGCACCGTATTCACGTCTAACGAAAAATAGGATATCAGGATTATTTGTATTCATTTGGCACCTCCTTTTAAGTCTTCTAATTTAATATGTGAAATACTTGTTATACTTTCCAGTACCCCGTCGCATATACTTTTAACCCTTAATCCGCGGGAACCGTCTTTCTTGGGTAAATTCAGGTGATAATACGGGCGATTCCTCCAGAATGTAATCCGGAAAATCCAGCCACGAACTTTAAAAGTAGCATTACTTATTTTATAATCAACCTGTACCAGATCACCCGGTTTAAATTTACTTTCTTGTAGAAACATCCCCTGTATTTCTTCCTGTTCCTTCTTTATCTCCTCAATTCTTTTATCATTGTTTTGTAATTGGGTAAGTAACACTTGCTGATATTCAGTATATATCATTCGGAACCTCCTTTCTTTTCTATCTGGGGACGCTCTGAAAACCTATATATTCTTTTAACCCGGTAAATAAAAAAATAGGCTACCGGCTTGTCACAGCCGTTATTATGTGTTTTAGTGTCCTGGTCTATATGAATAAACCCGCTACCGGAAGATATCTTCAGCGGCATTGTTTTAGGGTATTTCTCGTTCAGCTCCTTTACCTTTGCTTCCAGTTCAGTTTTAAAAGCATCGAAGGAAATTTTATCAGGGCAAAGCGTATTACCAAACTGGTTTGCAAACTCTGCCATTTCAGCACATTTTCGATTCTGTGGCTTATACTCGTTAAGCTCTATAAAATAAGATGTCATTTTCGGCCTCCTTTCCTCGCTTTCTTGGCACGACACACACATATAACTGCACCAATGACAGCCGGTGGATAGATAAAAGTAAGACAGAAACAAGCGATAGCAGATAAGTAATAAGCCCCAGAAGTTGAACAAACAGTACATTCCTGTTTCGGTTCCTGGAAATAACGATGTTGGATCGTGTTTACGTCCGTGCTACCAGTACGGAACGAAGGCACGTAGCTTGTGCCGGATTGAAATTCTTTTTTCATAATGATAGTGATTTTGACTATTAAAAAAGAGAAAGGCGGCTACCATTTCCCCTAATTCGTCAAAATCACTACCGCAAACCGTCCGATGAACGGGTTAAAAGTAATAGGGAAAGGCAACCGCCTTATATATCTAAAATAGATAAATACCGAGCATAAAAAAAGCCCGTTGTTTATTCGAGCCAATAACCGAGACTCACCGGACCGCACCAGCGGTAGCAATTTTGACAGGGGCAAATGTCGGCATTAAAATCTGAACAAAAAAAAAAAAACGTTAATAAAAGTTTATCAGAAAAGAAAATTTATCGACTCTACGATTCGTTACTTCGTAACAAAAAAACGCCCACCTGATTAAGGGTGAGCGTTACACACTATAATTAATATTCTATTTGTCTTTTAAATTAATTCCCTCTTTTATCTGTTCATCAGAAGTTACCTTCTTACAAAGAATATAATGATAAACAGGGTCTTTGCTCATTCCTTGTGTAGGTGTAATCGGATAAGCCAGTATTAGTTCCCAACCCAATTTAGCCAAATAGTTAACGGCGTCTATCATTGAATTAAAATTCATCTTTTCACCGTTTTCATCTACTAAAAAACGAGCATTTGGTGCTGCCCATTTTGCCTTTTGCCCGAAATCTACTTCTATTTTTACTTTTGTACCGGTTATATTTCCAGTACCTACGATTTCACAATAAGCCTTATACGGTTCTTGTGCAATGGCCGCCATTGTTAGTACAGCCAATACAATAACTAAAAAAAATCTTTTCATATCAGTAACTTAAAATTAGTGTGTACTTTAGTTTGTACCACCCGTAAGCCCTGACGGTATGTATGCAGTGTAATTTTGACGATTGCAAAAGTACTTAAATATATACATTTATAAAAAATATTACCCCAAAATCAATCAAAAATGGAAGGCAACCGCCCAAAAACACACGGTAATTCACCCAAAAACGGGCAAAAAACGAGCAAAAACGCATAAAAAACACGATTTTTCGCGTAAAATTTTGGTCTAAATGCAGATAAACGACTGAAAAACAGTCAAAAACCGGAGAAAATTTCAGAAACTTAAAAAATGACACCTTCCGAAGACCGAGCCGCTCAGAAGTCGGAAAGCAGTTGCCCTCCCCTTAAAAGGTGAAATATGACCTCTCCCGGAGGGGTACCCGTAACCTGGTAACACAAAAAACGCCGGAAAACCGATTTTCCAGCGTTACAAGGCAATTACCTTTTATGCCTGTTCTCTATCCATTGATCCACAAACGAGTCGGCCTGCAGTGTCCGCTTGCCTCGTACCAAAGCTATCCAGCCGGGGCGCATCAGTAAGTATTTGAAAGCGTCGGAGAAATTGGTGGATAACATCGGTAGTTTTTTCGGTGCCAGCTTTTCGGACTTCTTCACCTTGAACACTACCTTAGAATTACCCCGGTATTTGATTTCAGCCTTTGCCTTTTCTACGGAACTAACCATTTCTTTACAGTTCATCGCATCAACCAGCAAGATAGGCAGGTTCTTGTTGGTACCGCCCATAATCTCCTGCATAAAGTCGTATTCCGTATCCTGCCGGATAACTGCCTGTTTGCGGCTCTTTAGGTTTACGATCCAGCCGGTACGGTTTCCGCTACCGTCTTTTTCTATGGCGTCTTTGATCTTACCCGCGTAATCCTCCTTCTGTTTCTCAAAGTTATTACCTGCACGGTCATAGTACAAATCCAGTTCTTTATATTCGTGGTTCTGGAAGAAAGTGAGGAACTGGTCGGCGATCTCCCGGAACCAGCCCGGCGGTATCTCAAAAAAGTTCTTATGTACCCGGTAATAAGCACCGTCCGGCTGACCGATCACCAAAGAAAGCATATTACCGAAGTCCATACCACCTTCAATCGCTTTATCATGGTGCAGGTACCGGAGCTCCCGCGAGCTGTAAGCGGCTTCTCCGGACATGGTACCGTTATAATACTTATGTCCTTCACCAAACAACACATAGAAACGTAAATCCCTGCGAAGACCGGGACGCATACCCACCACCGACTTTTTAAATTCGTGAAGCTCCAGCGTACCATTATACAACCGCTTTAAATAATCAATCGTAAGTATCTCAACATTAGCGAATGAAGAAGCGTTAAGAAAGAACGTTTGTCCTTTTCTCAACTTCAACAAAGCCCGGTCGTAATATTCAATATCCCGTTTCAAACGTTTCAGTTTCAAAGGGGAAGGCTTATTTTTTCTTTCTTCTTTTAATAGAGAAATTACCAGGTCATTACGCATACTTGCCGCCTGTACTATTTTAATGATCCGTTCCGGGTCCATTTGCTTGACATACCGGAAAAACCAGTCGTACTCGTTTTCGTCGATATCCGGCATATCGGTAGTAATGGTTATCCCCAGGAATAAATGGGAATGTCCGTAAGTGATCGCATCACCGCGAAGAATAGGCATAGCGCGGTTTACTTTCATTTCCTTGTCGTACTTCGCTTCATCATAAAACAGATGTATTACAGACTTTCCGGCAAGCAGCGAAGGGTTATCCAGTGATCCCATGAAAATAACACATCCGTTCCAGAAGCTGTAAACATGCTTGTAATCATCCACGATAACCGAACATTTACGCCGCCAGGATTCAGGCGGGCGGGTATCTTTTACATAGTGTACCCCTTCGATCAGGCCCATAAGCTGCCAGCCCTTCTGTACGGCCGGCATTATATTATCTTCCAGGTTACTGTAGGTATTGGCAACAAAAGCGAACGCACCGCCGGGCATTTCTTCCACACAACGGGCGGAACGCCTGGCTTGTATAACGGTCGATTTGGCCGTACCGCGCCCGTCAACAGATACAAGGATAGTAGTATCGATCCAGTCCGTCAGAACCTGGATTATATGGCCGTATTTGATTTCCACATCATCGGCGTTACTCACCTTCGTTATCTTCCCCGAACTCTTTGATATCATACAACATACGTTTTTTCAGGTCAAAAGCTTTAATACGCGCGTCCTCTTTTATATTATCACGTACAATAACAGGAATTTCCGGGATCGCGTCGATAAACTCTTCCAGTTCCTTACGGTCGATTTCAGGAACACCCAGATCCTTACGGCTGGTAGTATAAATAACCGTGCTTTTCTGTGAAAGCAGTTCCTCCGGTATTTCGGCCTGTTGATCCTTATAACATCCGCGAAGTTCCGCCGCCAGTTTCAGCAGGTTCTTAGCCTCCTTCACATTTCCCATAAGAAAGACGGTATTCGCCCAGTTTTCGGCCTTTTCCGCATACAAGTTAGCGAAAGCCTGCGGGCGTACGTTATCCTGCGTATAAAAGAAATTGAGACTGTCAGCGTACACCTGGCGGGCCATCCAGTCCGAAAGGCCGTAAGGTTCCGACTTCAAAAGGCGGATGATGCCGGCCTTTGTCACCAGCTTACCATTTATACGCATACGGGCACGAAGGCCCCGTACCATTTCCATAAGGCTGTAATATTCCCTTTCATCGGGCGCGAGGGCTTCCAGCGTACCGGTAGAAAGAATCCTTTGAATCTGGTTGATATCCACCTTGTCAAAGTCTATTCGTGAGGGCTTAATTAAATTCGTCGTCATCCATTTGTTCGATTAAACGTTCAAAAGTATGTCTTTTCCGTACGGCCTCCAGCTGTTTTATAGCTTCCACGTTTCCGCCTTCCGCCGCTTCATGGAGTTTTATTTCAGGCGCGGCACGTGCTACCAGAATCCCTTCCCGGATCAGGAAGTTAACGGAAGTTCCTACCGTTTCCGCATCCCGGACAAAAAGCCCGGCATCCTCCAAAGAAAGCCCCAGGGAAACGGCTATGTCTTTCGGCGAATACCCTAAAGAAGACAAACGCCGTACATCCTCCTTTTGCTGCGCATCCAGGTAAATACTATCCACCACCGTTAAATCGTTCATACGCATCTTTTATTCGTTTCTGTGCCGTGAAATAATAAATTTCGTCCTGTTCCATTAATACAAAGTTCCGGTCGCTTTCAATGGCTGCCACGGCCGTAGTACCGGAACCGCCGAAAGTGTCCAGGATCAGATCGCCGGGCTTTGTACTGTCTTCAATCAGTTTACGGATCAACGCCACCGGTTTCTGTGTGGGATGAACCTTTTCACCTTCTACCAGTTTCGCACCGGAAGCAAAAGACCGGATATTATCTATTATGTTTGTGGCACCGATAGAAACACCCTTTCCGCAATGAAACAAAATAAGCTCATGTATAAAGGCGTAATGATTACCCGGGCCCGACTGTTTGTTCCAGACGATCATGTTTGACGCACCTAAATACAAGTCAAACAACGGATAATAAAAAGCATACCCGCGCCAGTCCGTAAAAAAGTACACACAAGCACCGGGTTTCTTCACCCGGTTAAACTCCAGGAACAAATCCCGGTAAAAGGGTTTACAGATAGACAAATCTTTAAAACTGCCTTTCTGCCCGTTGTGTGTCATTCCCAGGAAATAAGGCGGATCGGTTATTATACAATCTACGGAATTGTCCGGAACACGTTTCAACGCCTCCAGGCAATCCTCGTTATATATTTGGTTTGTAATCATTGGAAAGTTGTTTAAGCCGGCTTTCTTCTTTTTCTATCCGGAGGGTTAATGTCTTGAGCTGGTGCCCCAGCTCCGAGCGGTCGCAAGGGTGAGAGAAACGGCCCAGGTTCTTTGTGATCCGTTGCCGTTTCCCTGTCAGACTGGCAATAAGTTCAATTACTTTTTTTTTCGCGCCTCAATTTCTTCCTCTATGGCCTTCTGTGTAGTTTCCCACTTTTGGATCAATGCAAGGGCACTCGCTTTCTTCTTCTCATCATCCCCGGCCTGTTCCAGTTTCGCCTTATTCTTTGAAAGGTTGGCGCGGGCGTTATTCAGTGCCTTTTGTATGTCGATATCCGAAAGGTTCTCGACGCCCTTACGGACGGACAAACTTTTTACCTTCTCACATTTACCCAGAATCTTTCCGTTCTCCCGGTAATATTCCAGTTCATCCCACATCTCGCGGTTAGCGATGAAGTTTTCCACAACCGCCTGCGCTTCCTGTGCTGTAGAAAGTGAACTGACATCATCCGGCGTAGCTTCCAGGCGGGCGAAAGCTTCCTTATACTTCCCGTATGCGGTGAACATGTCGGAAACAAGTATTTTCAGAATGTCGGGACAATCCGGAGAATTCAGGAAGGTAAATTTCTCGCGGAAACGTATCATTTTGGTTACGGTTTCCGGGGCTGCTTTGTATCGTTTCTCCGCCTCTTCCAGTTCCTCTTCCAGCTCTTCCACACGGTCGGCATTTTCATCCATGGAAAGAACCTTATCCCGGAAATCGGACGAAACGAGTTCTTCCACACTGACGCCGAAAGATTCGGCAAGTTCCAGCAGCAAATCATCGCTGTATTTTACCGGCGTTTTGGATGTTTCCTCCCGGGCGGGTTCCATTTTTACCGCGGTCAGCTGTTTGGAGTTTCGCCGGATCGTCTTAAATTCACGTTCAGAAAGCCCGGCCAACTTCCGTAGTTCCTCTAAAAGAATGGCCTTCATCGTTTCCGTTTCTCCCTGCCGGCGGAATGACTTCTTTAACATACGGTTGATACCGTATTTCTCGTACAGTTCCACGCCCTGAATAAAGTTACGCGGACCGGCCAGATAGGTAATAATTTCCTGTTTCATACTATATAAAATTTGATGATACAAAGGAAAAAAGGGGCAATTACCCTAAAAAGGACAAAGGGTGGCCGGGCATGTGCTGCCGGTCACCCTTTGAATTACATGAAAGCCGTTTACTTACGCCTCATAACGGCTTTGTTCAATCCATTTCATAGCCTCCGAACCGTCGTTAAACGCCCGCAACGTCAGTTGGGAACCTTCGGAAGCGGTAAACGTCTTACCACCTTTCAGAAGGAAATTACCGCCCGCTTCCACCGTAGGCGCAACACCCGAACATCCCATAAGGGTAATTACCGAGCCGTGACTTCCACCGGTAACACCGGCTATCTTAGCCGCACCCGCGGAAAGCTGGTACTGCCCGTCCGTCTGGTAATCTATATCCGTGGCTCCGGCTTCCACCACGGCCACCGGTTCTTCCAGAGTGTCGGTACCCCGGTAAATGGCGATATCATCCCCTTTGCTGATCTGGGTGAAAGTAAGTTCGTTCGTATTCGATTCATTGGAACCGGTATAAGAAACGGATAACTTACACGGGTTACAGGGCGTTCCGATCAGATCGGCAGGCTTTCCGCTACAATAACGGAGCACAACGATACATTTCTTGGACAGCCAGTTTGTCTTAAACTCGCGAATTTCCTGTTCGTTACCGGGATGATTGAACTTAACGGAAGGCGTATAACCTTCGGCGTCCGTTTCCCCGTCACTGTTGGAACTGATTTCAGCGGTACCGGGTGTCAGGTAAATACCGATCGCGTAACGTCCCGCCTTCATTACGATATCATCCTCGATAACCACGCCGGCATCGTTTCTCTGCGGGAAGGAAAGAATATCGTCAACGTCGTAAATTACGAGCTGATCCTTGGGCTGAATACCGTTACCGGGATTGCCGGCCGGCCTTCTTACGCTTGCTTTTACGTATGTCATAACTTAATGATTTATAAGGTTATAAAATGGAAGGGATAAAGTATCCCTTCCGCCAAAAATTAGCCTCTTGCCACTTCGTAGAATTTACCGTCGGCGGCTTTCGCCAGCTTGATAAACTTGCCTTCGGAAAGCGTCATAGCTTCGGTTAAGACAAAGTTTCCGCCGGCTGCAATGGTGGAAGCAAATTCAGAACCGCTTCCGTAGATCGTGTAAACGACACCGGCTTCCGCATCGGTAAAGTTAGTGATTGCCGTTGCCTTTGTATTCTCACCGGTTACGAATACTTCACCGTCAAGCAAAGAAGGATCCGTTTCATCCGGCGCAAACTGCAACGCATCGGAAGAAGCGTTTTCGCGGCCGATCTCGATAAATTTACCGTCGGCACGTTTCATCAGTTTGATAACATCCCCCTTACCCGGCTGCCAGGTAGCGGAAATAAGGTCAAATTTTCCGCTTTTCTCAATCTTAACGCCTTTATCCACGCTTCCGCATTTCAGAGAAATAACCGTACCTACCGGTGCATCTTCAATATCGGTAATAGCAAATTCGGCTGTATTGGCTACGGTAACAATAGAGGTATGAAGCTTGGCCGACGGGTTCTTGTCCTTGTCAGCGTCCACAAAGTAAGACGCCGGGCGGTCATACTCATTACAGAAGATCATCTGGCGCGTATAGTCCATATCTTCTTTCTTGGTGTACTTGAAGCCCACGGCAATAGCCCAGATACTTTCACGCCAGTTACTCCATACTTTCAGGCTCCAGTCTTCCTGTTCCAGGTTGAAAGCCGTCATTTCGCCTGGTTTGTCCTCGTAGGTTTTAATGTTGCCTTCAAATGTCCAGAAGATACGGTGGTGGTTGTCAGCATTGGGAACCGGGATAATCTTCACCGCCGGATATTCCTTTACATACATGATATTAGCCTTGTAATCCTGGTTCTGTCCGTAATGCAGTTCATTGTATTTATGATACAATACAATAAAGTGCGAAGGCATATAAAGTGCCAGGTTACCGCTGTCACGAAGAACCGCCGGGATCATGGAAGTACCCTTGTACACCTTCTCACCGATGTTTGCTTCGGTAAGTTCTCCCAGCTCGAACGGCTTGATCTGGTAAACGAACTTTCCGTTATTGATATCGGTATGTCCGTTCACCTTCTTGTTCAGGAACTCATACAGACCGTCAGCTGCAGCAAGTGCTTTGCCCGGTTCGTTCAGATTCGGGTCCTTACGGATTCCGTTAATACGGCGTTGTTCACGCTCGTTATGCAACTTCTTGGCGGTTTCGGCCAGGATGTACTCGATAAAAGACCACTTGATAGGGTTTGAACCTTCCTTGTTCAAAGTGCCGATCCAGGTTTTCTCCAGAGCCTTTAAATTTTTGAAACGGTGTGCAAACATCACGTTGAACATGCGCAAGGTTTCATCGTCGAACTCGTAGGAACCTTTAGTCACCTTGTCGAAGTCGGATTCCTCATTACCGGCCTGTGAGAACTCACCCAGCCAGATATTAACCAGCGTAGCCAAATCCTGATAACCGGATTCAAGCGGGAAAATACTTTCAATGGAAGGAAGTTCCATTAAAAACGACTGCAAACGCTGTTGCCAGGGAATACGGTAAAAGGCACCGAGGTCTTCCTTCAAACGGCTGTAGTCAATGGAACTTGCTTTCGGAAGAGCGATCATTTCAAAACCGGCAGCCTCCATTAACGCAGCTTTGGCGCGAAGGTTATACGGGCGGTCCAGTGAGAACATTTCACCCTGCAAGCCTCCCAGCTGCTTTTCATCCTGGAGATTGAATTTTCCCTTACCGTCCGCCTGGGCGTTGTGTTGCTTCCCTTTACCCGGATCATCTTCCGCAGCGGCCGAAAGTTGGGCGATAATACCGGAAAGCTTCGTTATTTCGGCATCCTTCTTGGCAATTAACGCGGTGTTGTTCTGGTTTTCGTCACGCTGTTGCGTCTGCAAGGCTTCAAGCTGTTCCTGTGCCTGTGTCAAACGGGCGGCAGTATCACCTAACAAACCGCGAAGGAAAGCGGTAGTTCTGGGTTCCTCGGTTTCCTCTCCCTGGTTCCCGTCTTCGGCTTCGTCCTGGAAATCGTTTTCGAGAGACGCTTTAAAGTCCGTGAGGAATTTTTCGGTAAAACCGTAATTTTTCAGTTTTGCCACTTCCTCGGCCGTGATAGAGTTTTTGTCCTCTACCTTGCTCCATTCCGACAGGCCCAACAGGGCCAGAATGTGAGCGGAAAAGCTCTTAAATTTCATATATACAAAATTTTGAAGTTAATACTATATGTTATACATCGCATTTACTTTTCTGACGGTAGCCTGTGCCAGTACCCACTTTACTGCGTCTTCCAGCGTACCGAACTGATCGATATAGCCGTTTGCCACGGCTACGTCGCCGGTGAATATCTGTCCCCGGAAAAGGGGAAGTTCCGGATCGTAGGCAATACCCAGATTCCGACTGATCGCATCGCAGAAAATGCGGTGCATGACGGCCAGACGTTGCTTTATAGGCTCTTCGTTGTTGTCATCTTCAATCGCGCGGGTTTCATAGTTTTTCAGATCGGCACTATCCGGATAGATTTCCCGGTAATCAATGCCCTGTTTCTTGAAATATTTCTTAAAGGATTGGTAAGTAAGCATGATACCGACGGAACCGACTTCACACATAGGGGAAGCGATAAAGGTTCTGCCGGCGGCGGTTCCCAGCCAGAAATGGGCACTCCCCATGGTACCGGCCACATAGGTAGCTATAGGTTTGGAAGATTCGGCAATCATTTTAGCCGCCAGGTCCACATGCGCAACCATTCCGCCCGGACCGTTGATCCACAGGACCGCACCGCAAATCTTAGGATTATCGAAAACATCCCGGAGCTGCTTTTCCAGGCGGTAAGTCTCCCAGGAATACAAGGTGCCCTCCAGGATAATGACGGCCACACTGTCAGCCGGCAGCGTCTCATCGTCCAGTTCCCACCGGTTGGCAAGGTAAGGCGTAGTAGCGTAGGCGGTTATTTTATTATTGTCGAGCCGTTTTTCGATCGCATCCAGGTTGCCGGCTGCAACACACGGCACAAGTAAAGAAAGCAACCGGTAATAATCATTATCAGCGATTGCCCAAGGTGCTGTAAAAATCTCCTGTATTTTGTCCACGTTCTCTTTTTTACGACAAAGAAAACGCCTATATCATAGGTAGAGAAGGACTGAAAGGAACCTACAGGAACGCATCAACACCCGGCCCCGTACCGGACAGGGTGCAGTTATACAGCCCCCCGCCGATCTCAAAAGAAAAGGTAAGCGGGTAATCGGGAGAACCGGAAACACGGGTATTACCCGTTTCGTCAGTATAGAGAGCGACAAAGGGCGTCGCTTTCAGATTTTCCAGGTAAAGCGTCTTATTTTGCGACACGTCGGCAAGCTTGAAGGTATGTTTTTTAGTATAGACGTCTTCATTTTTGCTGTCACCCGGTTTTAAGGTTCCCGGTACGATCATAAGAATATCAGGTTTTCCGATAGAGCGGATAACGACTTTCGAACGCACGACGCCAAAATGGATAATGTTGTAAACGGGAACCAGTTGCAGGCTATGGGCGGCGGATATTAACTTTCTTGACATAATTACAGATATAAAGTATTGATAATCAAACATTCAGCATTTTTCGGACGTTTTTCAGCCAAAAACCGGACAAAAAAGGACAAACAGATACAGTTGGTAGGTAAAAAATAACTTGCTTTTTTACACTTTTTTTCGGTTATAGGCCCTTTTCTTCTTGCGCCTGAAACTGTCCCGCCACCGCTGGTAGTTTTTCAGCAGTCCGTCTTCCTGAATGGAAGAGATATCATACTTTTTCAGGAAGGTAAAAACGGTTTCCTTAAACTCGATTCCGTGCAGGTGCTTGTTTTCGTCCATGAGTTCGTGCAGCTCGGCCCACATCAGGGCACGCAGACGCTTTTCAAGAATGGCGGTACCGCGTACGGAAATGTAATTGAACTGTTCCGGAGACTTGCCGCCGGCAAAATTGGCCTCCCGGCGGTCAGGCAGCATAAACTCCAGGTTGCCACGGTCAGCCGGACAATTTACCGGCCGTTTCTCCATGAGGTCGTAAACGGTCACATAAATATCGGACGAGGAAGGAAAACGGACGGTACCGACCGTTTCGTCGTAATATTTGCCCCGGACGTATTCGGCCAGGTAGGATTCGATCTGTATTCGGGTGGTAATCATAGCAATAACATTCCTTTTTAAAGGCAAAGATATTCCTTTATCGGCTGTTGGTCTGCCATTTACGGGAAAATGTAGGCATTCGACCGCCATTTTGATAAATATACTCCGGGAGAATAATTATAATACACTTTTTCATGCCGCCACACGCCCGGAATTTTCTCCGCCAGGCTGTGCTGATATAATCCGGTACTAAATTTTTGTAATTTCGTAACCGGGCAACCGGCAAAGATAAAATCCTGTATCTTAGCAACTTAGTAACGTTACTAATTTCCGTTACAAAAAAATGGCAGGAAAACAGTTTGTAACCGGGCTTACCGGTAGAAGATAAAAAGGCCGGTGTTACAAACCGGAAAAATTCGTAACCGTTTTGTAACTGCAACTCCGTAACCTTTATTTCCTATTTATTTATTTGATTTTCAGACTTTTTTCTTTCAAGCAAACAAAGGTTACAAGGTTACTAAAATTTTGTATGAAATAGAGGTGGGGTATGGGGAGGGAAGCCGGGCGGGGCGCATCTGTTTCCATACGAAAAGAGGGACCGACACATTCGTATCTGGTCCCTCTTTTCGTATTTTATACCGGCTCCGATCCGTCTTATACGCGATGTTTGCACCTGCTTAAAATCCATTCCTTTACATCCGGGGGTATATAGCGGTGCACGACGGCCGTATAGTCTTCGTTAAATTCATACTCCAGGTAGTTGTCGCCTTCCAGGATAAAAACACAGGCCGTTTTGATGATCCATTCGAGCTGCTCGCCCGAATAGCGTTCCAGTGCCAGGACGGTACCGGGTTTCATACGTTCCAGATAGCGGTAGACCTGTTCGGCGAATTTCCGGAACCTCTCGCCGCTGTTCCAGAGCGCGGTAAACTCGGACATGCTGTTTAATTTCAAATGCGCGTTATTCATTCATCCGGTCGTTCATCAGGTACAAACATGAGTGTCGGATCGGCCGGTTCCGTTCCACCACCGGCAGCCGTTTCCGCCGTGCCGCATGAACGCAGATAGATCATGTCGGCGGCCTTGCCGTCGTTATCCTTGCGTACGATACGCCCCTGGGAGTTGCAAAGGTCCTTCGGGTTGAGTTCGTCAATGTAGGGGCAAAGGGCCACAAAACCTTTGAGGGCCTTTGTAAAACGCTGCATCGTGATTTTATTCACACCGGAAAAGCTTTTGTAATCGGCGAAGGCCTTTTCACGGACGATAAAACAGTCCAGGTGCTCGCTGTCCGGAGAGAAATAAGAGTTCGCCCAGTCCTCAAAGTTATTGCCCATATCGGCCTTGTATTTACGCCTGATAATGTTTTCCATGGGCGGAAGCAATTTTATAGATTCCTCGCAAAGGGAAAGGTAAAAACGGCAGCACTGCAAGAAGAAATTTATATCGGCGTTCCACTCGTTCTCGCTGTAAGTCTTGGAAAACAAATCCTTACCGAAATCGTCCCGGATAGAACGCGTTTCCCGGTAGTCGTTATCTTCCGTACGCTGGTGGTAGTAGTCGGAGAATACCAAGTACAGCAAACGGGCTTCCGTAGACGGATCAAAATCAATAGGAACGTAATTAGTTGTAAATCCCAGCTTGGCCGATTCCTCGAAAGGTATAGTAAACGACTGGTTGTTCTTCGGGTTCACGGTCATATCTGACGTGATGATGTCGTAAAACAGGCCCGTATTAAGATACCGGTCGCAATCATCCACCAGAATAAAGTCGGTATGCTGGTTCACCTGGTCGAACACATGCGGATTATCCATTAACTTAGGATTACGGCCGGAAAGCTTGACGCTCTTCATAAAGTAGGAAAGGGCCTTGAACATGAATGATTTGCCCGAACGTCCGTTACATTCACCGTCTTCACCGATCTTGTTATCCATGGCCTGTGGTGCCCAGGCACGCGAAGGGGATTTGTACCGATGCAGCATATAACCGATAGTAAATATCTTATTGATAAGGTTCTTTTTCTGTTCGACCACTTCTTCCTCCGTGAGGCCTTCCCCCTCGATATCGAATTTATGTTTTTCCCGGTAGGATTCCGCTTCCCCCACGCTCTTGTCGTCGAAATTGTATTCCAGTTCCTTACGCCAGTAAACGCGGCTCGAATTGATTACATAGCCGAAAAAGTTAGACGGTACGGCATTTATCCGGATATCAAACACATCGTTGCCCTCTATGTCTTTTTTACGGGAAATGGTAAACATGTCTTCCATAAGACGAACTTTGTGTTTCAGTACGTTTTCTTCCCAAACGTAGTGGGACAATGTGCTGCCGTTGGCCGGATGTTCCTTTATACCGGTACCGCTTACCTCCATGCTGCAACCGGGAAAGAAGAACATCTGCGTATTATGGGTATAATTGGTAAAGTCCAGTTCTATTTCCTGCAAATTGTCCAGGGCCGTATCTGACAGTTTGGGGCTGTTCAGAATAAGGTTTCTTATATCGCGGGATAAAAAACTATCCTGGGCCCAACCGCGGATAAACTTCCGGATATCCTTTGCCTTTATCAGTTTTACAATATTGCCGGTAATACGGATGTATTTCGTTGAACTGGAATTTTCATCATGAAGCGAATAGAAACCGTTAAGACGTAAAAAGTAGTGAAGGCAGTCCGCGTCTATATTGTGATCCCATTGCCGGGATTTCTCGTTAAACTTGGAATACCAGAATTTGGCGGGCATGGCAAGCGTCATAAGGTTACGGAAATCCTCGTTCTTGCTTCGTAATTCCATAAAGTCCCGGAAGTCCTTACGGGGTTTGCCCCGCTGATCCCGGTAAGTGGTAAGCCAGGCCGGTAGCCAGATCGTGTGGATATCGATAAAACGTAGTGCAAGTTCCGTACCCTTTACCCTGCCCGTCGTGTCGATATCGGGTATGTTATACAGGACTTCAACGTATTTCATGATCTCCTTGTAGTCCTGTTCGGAAAGTTTATATGTTTCCGAATTAAACCAGATTGGGGAAAAGCCCAGCGATTTAACGCACAGGGCGTCGCGCTCTCCGGAACATATAAACGCCTCCTGCAGCTTCTGTTCCTTATAAGGCTTTTCCGCATTGGCCGGATTCTTTTTAAAGGCGGCTTCTTCCCTGGAATTAAACTCCCAGTATAAGGCTTTCAGTTCGGAAAGACCGTTTATATAGTCCTTCGGCTTGACACCTTCCGGGGTGTAGGAAAAACGCCACTGCTTGTCCGGATTCAGAGGCTCGTATATTTTATAGAACTTCACTTCGGGCGTGTCGCCTTCGGCCGGTTTTACCAGACATTCGCGCATAAAGATAGGGTATGTCGCAGTCGCGTATTTATAGGTTACCTCGCGATTTTTTACATACCCTATATATTTGGCCGAATACCAGTGCAGAGCCTCGGCGTTCTCCTGGGTGACACGGGGGCCGAGTATGCGTAACTGATCCGGGGTGAGATGATCGGCAAGCTCGAAAATTTTAGTACCGTCTTTCTGATCCTGGGAGGCCGGAACCTTACGGATATCCGGCTTGTTTACGTTACGGTTGAGTTCATCGGTTACGTTGTACATGGATGCAAGTTTAAGGATCGCCTCGTTAAACCGGAGGCCTTCCTCATACATGCAGATATCGACAGGGCTTTGAGCCGTTCCGGTATCACCGAAATCCGTTACCTTATAAACCTGCTGGGAACCTTCCTTTCCGAATAGCTTGATACAGGCCGACGCGTCGTCTTCTGACGGCCGGCGTTTGAAATGGCGGTTGGTTCCGACACAATCCCGGGCTTGCGGATAATAATGTAGAATAATATCCAGCCCGTTGTTGGTTACTTTGTAGATGTCTTCTGCCTTTATCATCGTTATAAAGTTACATAGTTACTTATTTTTCGTTGTTTTCCTCCTGCTTTGTTTTCAAGTCTCCCCAAGGTTGATACAGGAAAACGAATAATAACAGCCAAAGAAAAGCGGTTTTACCCGTATAATAAATGACAAAGGCAATCAGTCCCATAAAGGCAACCACGATAATAGCGTGGGCGATGTATTTTAAATTTTTATCTTTCATTGTTCAAACATGTTATACTGAATTGAAAAACCGAATTTGCTTAATCTCCTTTCCTGGAGAAGGGAACGTTTGTCATGTGAAGGCATAATGACCACCAGGTTCTTTGTATCGAACTGGTAACCTTTCTTCCGCATCTGATAACGTAGGTTTCTTAGGCGTCTGTCTTCTTTCATGGCATTTCGTTAAGATCGTCTTAGTTTATAGAAGGCATGGCACACTATCACAAAGGATAGCGTTTAAATCCTCCTGTATGGTTTCCTGTTGCTTCTTGTTCAGGTGTACCAGGAAATAACCTTTTCCGTCGGAAAGATTCTTTATTTCCGCCAGATTATACTTCCGGTCCATTGCATCCACGAATGCAGGGGATTCCATGGGGCGGAAGCTACTGAATATTTTATAGGTTCCACTACTGCCTTCTATTCGTAACGTGGTTAATTCATCGGGGGTGGTAATTGTTGATTTCATTGCTGTATTATTTTTAGAAAAGTCCACATAAAGTGTAAAAAACTGATTTATATTTATCGCTCTTTCTTCTTTTGTATTAGAAAGATACACCCTTTTATTTTTCTTATCCATTTTTATTTAATCTCTTGCATCAGCCATTTTTCGGCCTTTAGCCGTTGCCGAATAGATATTCGGTTTATCACCTTTGAAACATTTAGTCTTTATCCATTCATATCTTTCAGCTTCCCGGAGATAAAATAATATTCCGTATTCAGATGTATTTTTCAACCAATCTAATTTCTTGATTTGCTCAAATGTCATAGGACCGCCATATACAAGCGATGATGTTAACATCTGAACTCTTTCTTTCAATGAATATTCACTCATATTTAATTTGTTTTACTCTAATTGATTCTTACATACTTGCCACTTATGTTACAAGTTTTTAGTATCTCTGCGTTTTCTTCTCCAAAAGCGATCAAAACAGCACCACAACCAGGCGAATCCCCCCGTATTCCGTCCGGCCTGAAAAAACGAATCCTTCCGCGTAGAAATTTAATTGCCGTTGCCTTCTCAAATATAATATCCTGGAACATCTTACTATCACAGCGGTTGAACAACAGCGCAATGCCATTGCCGTGTTGTGCCAGTTTACGAACAAATTGTTCAATAAGCGGACGGGAATAAGGTGGATTTAACCAGACACGACCTACCCAATCTTTAGTTAATCCGTCATGGTTTTTGTTGTACATGGTTTCTGCCGTTTGCCAAAGCGGTTTAACCGGAGCACATGGATCTAAATCAAACTTTCCTAATGCGTCTATAATTTCTTTGGGTGTATACCACTCATCAGTGGTATTAGCCGATTTTTCAAAGGTTGTATTCATATCTATCATGTTATGAGGGGTTATACAATTCATATCCATTATCCCAAAGACTATCACTGCGAAAATTGAAGAAATCTTCCAAAGAGATACGTACACCATCTTCTAAAAGAAGAAATCCGTTTTCAATAGTCATCCATTCGTCAGAGGAAAAGAAACGGTGCGTAACCTTCTTACCCTCTTTCATTGCTTGTATAGCTTCTTCTTTGCTCATTATCTTTTCTTGATTTGAATTATTTTTCACCACTTATTTTTAATTTTACCAATTCACCAATAGGATAGGTCGTATGTTTCGGTCTGTTTATTTTCACTTTATGAGAAGAAAGAAACAACGGAACAGGTTCTATTCGATAGAAAGTGTAGTAAGCTTCTTTAGGAGCTGTTTTTTCATATTCCTTTAAATATTCTTCTGCTTTATTTCTCGTATCAAATGCGGCAAGGATAGAAAACCAAACGCCGTCTTCTTCGTATATTCCGGATTCCCTTTTAGTTACTATGTAAATTTTGCTCATTGTTGTTTATAGCTGTGCCGGAGGATAGCATCGAACTACCAATAACACCCGCTTTCGCCCTTCGGGGTTATCTCCACACTCCGGCGGTTATTATATGGAGCGGCAAAAGCCGCCCCGGTTATTTATTCACTTTTCTTTTCCGGAAGAAAAACAAAGTCTGCCCAAATATCAAGGAATTGTCGACCGCAATATGCTGCCAGTTCCGACGTTTTGAAGGCAAGCCGAACACCGATGCTCGCATCCGCGTTCGATGAATCGTTATTCGCGTGCGCATACGAAACACCGCCTAACGCGTTCGCGGAATTGTTCGACCGATACACCACACGAGACTTTTCTTCCTCGTCCAACTTATTGTATTCTTCCCCTGTATAAAGAATAAACCAAGGATAATAACGGCATTCATCCTCTGTAAATCGAGGTTCCCAGCCTTCATTTAAAGCTTTGACAATGATACGGAGTTTCAGAAAAGCCAAAACGTCAGGTTCAAGACCGAGGGATATTTTATCTCGGTTCCATGCTTCTGCATCGATGCCAATTTCATGGCAGGCGTCCTCAAACGTCTTAATACGTTTTCTTACGTCTTTTTCTGGTTCATCAATAAGGGTTAAGATTCCATTTCTCCAGACAGCTGTTTTACCTTCCGGAATTTCGATTTCTAATTTCTTTGATTTCATTCTTCTTTTATTTATTGGTTTTCACTATGGAAGATTTTTACGCCTGTTACTTCCTCGATCTTATCCTTTGCAAGTTCGGGAATACGACAACGACTACCTCGCCAATTACGAAAGGTATGTAATGGCACTTTACATGCTTCTGCCAATTTAAGGGACATTTCAGAAGATTCTTTTACCGGCAAATTCAAAAGGTACATTCTTAGTTTCTCGCCGTCATCATTCCTTTTTAATTTTTTTTTCGTCATACCTTTGTGATAAATATACTCATTATTGTTAACTTTACATAGCAAAGGTATAATTATTTTTACCACAGGTGAATAAAATTCACGTTAATAAAAGTTATAACAAAGGTGTAATATGGCTAATTTTTTGTTAATAAGAGAGTTATGTGAATTAAAGAAAATCACTATACGAGAACTTGCTTCACGTATAGGAAAAGAAGATAGTAGCATACAGGCTATTGTTAGAAATGGATCAACGAACACAAAAACCATTGAGGCAATAGCAAAGGTTTTAGAGGTTCCTGTAGGTGTATTCTTTGATGATATTCCCATAACTGGAATAAAATCAAATGAACTTGATAAAGATGCAAAAATAGCTGATTTAGAAAAGATAATTGAGGAGAAGGAACGTCTAATACAAGTCTTATTAAGTAAGAAATAACCTGTAATAGATAAGAAATGTAGGCATATTGTAGGCCATACGTTTATACAAACAATTAATAATCAGGCGATTAAAGAACGTTACTTGAATCACTTAGAAAAATCGCAAACAGCTATTAAAATAGCGTTTGCGATTTTTTCATTTAATAGAATCGTCCACATGTTGCCTACGGCTCAGTTGTAATTCTTGGGGGATTAAGTTTAGTCAATTCCCTTCATGCATA
>NZ_QTNF01000033.1:0-1183 GCF_003603455.1 Bacteroides sp. AM37-9
CTTAGTTGCTTGGAAGTTACCAATACAAGGGATTTATATCAAGCGGTATTGGAAATGTTCCACAAATACGATGCAGCCAAACACATACATTTGATGCAGTCTTTAGGCAATACCAGTATGACGGAGCATCAGTTTTGCCAACTACTTGGAAGAATGAGACTTTATCAATCACTACCGCAAGGCTATCAAAAGGATATACCTAAAATGTTGCTTACTGATACACAGGTTAACAATGTGGCTAAAGCGTATATCAATGACGAGAACTTTGGTAGCTTGGGAAATGATTTGTCTATGTGGAAGTTCTACAACTTGCTCACAGGTGCAAATAAGAGTAGCTATATAGATTCATTCTTGGATAGAGCCTATAATGCTACAGAACTTGCAACGGGTATATGTTCCGCTTTACATGGTGATGACAAGTATCAATGGTTTCTTAGTTAGTGGTATTACAGAGTACTTAAAAGGGGCATCCATATAATAAGGGTGTCCCTTTATTATTCATTACCTATTAATACTCAAAAGATTATGTTACAAGCGTTATTAGTCGTTATATCTTGGATTATCTTGTTACTTGTTATGTGTGCAATTTCACCTGTTGTATTCTTCTTGATGATTGTTTGGACTATATACAAGATTATTACAATGAAGTAGTACATGAAGAACTAATAAGGGTATCTATATACTATATATAGGTACTCTTTCTCTATTATTAGCCAGTAGTATAATATTCACTTCTATTATTAGTGAATGTTTAGCTAGTAATCAGTAAGTTAGATATTCCAGTTTAAAATTAATATTCACTTTTATTAGTTTCACTATAAAACAGAACGTTATGTCACTTAAATATTCAAGTACAACAGCAGATTATCTGCAATGGAGCGAAGCAATGAACTTAATAAGAAAGTTGGCAAGGGATAGTAATTATAAGATGTCACTTCTTATTGCTTTGGGTTGCTTCACAGGTCTAAGAATTTCTGATATTCTTGCTTTGAGGTGGAATCAGATACTAGATGCGGAAGAATTTACCATTACAGAGATTAAAACAGGGAAGCAAAGGACTATTAGGATTAATATGCAGCTACAGCAACATATCAGAGATTGTTATGAGCATATAAATCCAGTTGGCATAAATGCACCTGTATTGATAAGTCAGAAGGGGACAGTGTACACAGTTCAGAGAATC
>NZ_QTNF01000033.1:1193-74073 GCF_003603455.1 Bacteroides sp. AM37-9
GACAGTGTACACAGTTCAGAGAATCAATGTCATGTTGAAGGAGATTAAGAAGAAGTACAGGTTACATATAGGCAATTTCAGTTGCCATTCTCTTAGGAAGACCTTTGGCAGACAGGTTTACAACATGAATAATGATAATTCAGAGCTTGCACTTGTCAAGCTAATGGAGCTATTCAATCATTCCAGTGTATCAATTACTAAGAGATACTTGGGATTAAGGCAAGAGGAATTATTAAATACTTATGACTGTCTTAGCTTCTGATAATTGAGATTTGAGACAGAATGAATCGGAGTTTACTTATTTATGCTCTGAATAGTTCTGTCTCAATTTATGGATATTCAGAGTAGAAATAGCTTTCAACTCTCATTTTAACAGATACATTTAATTGCAAAATAAAATACCTTTCATTATCTTTGTACCAATTCCAAGAACTTAGAGAGTTAAGTTGTTGGAAGGACATATTAACGAAAGGTGTTATTGAAATTATCTTCTTGTAACAAATCTCGCAAATTTGAAACGCTGTGAAGATGATAGCAATAGCACCCGCACTTTGGATATATACTTACCTTACGTTTGTAAAGTTTCTATATGCCGCTTGGTGTGGGTTGCTATTGTTTTATCCACAGCAAAGGCAATGCGAGAGCCCGTTACAAGGATAAAGCAAATAGTGTTCCCACACCTTTCTATATGTAATAGCCAACTATAGGGAACAGGTTGGCATAAATACAGGTATATAAGAAACAGACAGTCTATTTTACTACTCAACAGTTCTTTATTAAAGAAGTGTGCAACTCTATGTTGTGTTCCTCACACTATAATTAATAACTAAAAGCCTGTTAAGGAACAAAAGGGCATCTATTAATGATATGAAGAAAGTAATTCTATTGTATGTGATGATTCTAATTTCAAGTATCATATATGCAGATGAGATTAGAAATGTAAATGGAGAAGCTAGAGGTTTTAGTAATACCAGTGTAATTATTAAGATTAAAGTACAAGATAATGGTAAAATTACCGCCATAGCTCTGTATGATGATTATGCTATACTCAATAAAGACAAATGGATGAGTATATATGTACCTATGCGTAAGATTGAAGACGACATAGCTAATCCCAATATTCCTAAGGAAACAAAGAATTATCTGTTAAAGGACTATCCTAAGAAGAAATATTACGGCAATACTAAAATCAATAATAAGCCTGTGACAATTATATTCTAATCATAAATATCGCAGTTATTTATTGACAATTATTATTTAATATCCCAAAGGGGTTAACTATATATTAATCAGCTAAGGAGGAATTTACAATGAAGAGACCAAATGTAAACATATTGTACATCTGTGTAATATTTGCACTAATTACATTATTCAGTTGTAAAGGAAAGGGTGGTACTTATAGGGACGGTGTATTCTATCCAAATGATGAGAAACTGGCAGGTAGTAAGAAAGTTACGAAACCGGATGGACATGAATATATAATGTTTTACAATAGAGATGGGACACCACAAAGCGGAGAAGGAATGCATCATCCTACCTGTAAGAAGTGTAAACAACTAGAGAAAGAAGGGTACTATGAACATCAATTTATACTAAAAGACGGAAAGAATATTCATGACCCTAATTGCTCTGTATGTAAAGAATGGAACAACTAATACAGAAACTACTCTAAGGTAATGAAGAACGAATTTATAGCGTTAATAATATTGTTCTTATTAGTTTCCTGCCAATCTAGGCAACAAGTTACAGAGAATATCTCCACAATAGATAGTATATTACAAGTAAATGTAACTTCTCTACTGGAGAATAAACTATCTGAACTCGATGCTTTATCTGGGCAGGTTATAGTAATGGAAGTTCAATCAGGGCAAATAAAAGCTCTGGTTGGACTTACTAAGAAAGACAGTACGAACTACCAATCATGTGAGAACTTCTCTGTATGGCAGTCTACTGGTCTGATGCACCCAATATCGCTATTGGCAGCTTTAGAAACTGGTAAGGTGAAGTTGAGTGATAAGGTTGATACTGGAAATGGTATCTACCAAATTCATGGCAGAGAGCTTAAAGACCATAATTGGCATAGAGGGGGATATGGTGAGCTTACAGTACAGGAAGGATTGGCAGCTAGTTCCAATATTGCTATTTATAAGACTATGGAGAAAGCATTTGCTAATAATCCCCAAGCATACTTTAATTTATTAGCTAATATGAGCTATGGTAAGCCAGATAGTATCACAGGAATAGCCAATCTAAAGCCTGCACACATTGTAACTCCTAAAGATAACAATTGGGCTAAGAGTGATTTTGCATGGTCAAGTATTGGATATAATCAACAAATATCGCCAATCCAAATACTAACCTTCTATAATGCTATTGCTAACAATGGGAAGATGATACAGCCTCAACTATATAAGGATAGTGTAGTAGTTATTAATCCCCAAATAGCAAGTAGGGCTAGTATTGATAGTTTGAAGAAAGCTCTAGTATTTAATATTACTGACGGATTATGTCAACCTGCCAAGTCTGATAAGGTAGTAGTTGCAGGTATGCAGGGAACTAGTTCATTATCTACTAATGAGGATAGTACTAAGGATATGTATGCGGTAGAGTTCTGTGGTTACTTTCCTACTGATAATCCCAAGTATAGTATCATTGTATCTATTAATAAGGCTGGATTACCTGCAAGTGGTGAACTAATGGCAGGTGATGTATTTAAGAAGATAGTTGGATTACTATTTCCTTATTGAATCATACTCATGCTGTTAATATAATATTCAACCTTTCTTAGTCATATATCTATATATAATACCCCTATGCCGGAAAGGTTGAATATTTATAAATGGCAAACGAGACATGCGCAAGAAGTTCATCAAATCAAGTCGCCCAACCTATAAGAAGCGAATCAAGAAAGCTCAACAAGGAATGAAGTTCGTAAGTTATAATCCAGTAAGTAATCCTACAATAGATTACACTGATATTACTAATCCTATTAATCCATTTAGTGAGTATAATTATAATACAACTTACGATAAACCAGAGGCTTTAGTAGTCCCTGTTAAGGATGAAGCTCCAGTTGAAGAAGTAATTAATAAACCAGAATCTTCAATAGTTACTTCAGCAGTCAGCAAACCAATAGCTAGTAAAGTTACATATACTCCTAAATCCTATAAAGGATTAGCTGCCTTTAATAAGGCTTATGATGAAGTAGAAGCTAGTAATCCAGAAGCTAAGAAGTATAGGCAATTCCTTACTAAAATGGCAGAGCAGGAATCTGGATTTAATAGTGCAATTCAGAATAGAGCAGGAGCACCTGCCTACGGTTACTTCCAATTCATGCAGGATGATAAGAAGTATAACAACATTAGACAGTATGCAGGTACGGATATAGAGACATTTAGAAACAATCCTAAGCTACAAATAGAAGCTGCAATTAGACTTGCCAAATCATTCGAGAAGGGATTCAGTAAAGAGGATTTGGAACTTGCTAATAAGAATGGATATTCTACTTGGGGATTATTAGGTGGGGCTTGGTTAGCAGGTAATGGTGGTGTACGTAAGTTCTTAAGAGGACAAGGTAATCCTTCTGATAGACATTGGAGTAAAGAAGGTAAAGGTACTGATGTAGCTACTAGGATTAAGGCATTTAATTTTAAGGAAGGTGGTATAGTTAAATATCAAGAACCTGCACAACCTATTAATAGACGTGATGCAATTAGAGACTATAGACCTAATATTCCGAATAGAATTAGAAGGGCTACCCCTGCTGAACATATTCAGTCCATGATAAACATATATGGGCAATCCGAACAGCCTATAGTAACCTCTGATGCTAAAAGTCCTTGGCAGCATCAACAAGCACATGAAGCAGCTAGTAAAGGATATGATGATTATATGCAAGCAAAGAAGTATGAAGAAGGTTTGCATAATTTAAATGGAATCCTTACCTTTACAGACTATGCTACACTAGCAACAGGATTAGGTAGTTTACTTAGTAAAGGTGCATCTATGGCAGGTAAACAGGTTGGTAAACAAATGGCTAAACGTGCAGTTGGTAAGGAGTTTAAAAGGCAATCTAAGCATTTAGCTACTCCTAATAATATGCTACCTAACAACGTAGGTTGGGGACCTAGGCAATCCATACATGTAGTACATGATAAGAATAGTGCTGGATTCCCAAAATTATACTTCCCAGAGAGATGGGATGCAGTTAATGAAGGCGCTCCTGAAGTTGGTATATGGTATCAAGGTAAATTTGGCAATCCAAGAACAGCAGCTAATCACTCTATACCAGGTAAGGCAGAGAAAGCAGCTAAGGCTAGAGAGAGATTTGCCAAGAGACCTTACAGAGTAGAAGGTGATTTAGAGTTAGAGAGACCAATAGTTACTGTAGGTGACGTACCTAACAGAGCAGCATTAGAACGAGCAGCTGATAAGATGAGTGCTGACGGGGTAATCTTTAATAATGTATATGATAATGGATATTCTAATAACCAAGTAATCTTTAGTCTTAGAGATGATTTGAAGAATGGTAGAGTGTTTAAGAAAGGAGCTAAGCCATTAGAGAAGAGCCAGTTCATTGATACAGGAACTTCTATGAATGGTGATTTAGACATTAATAAGAACATACAGAATTTCGTAGAGTATCTACTAAATCCTGAAACGCAACAGAGAATCGCTAGTATAGATGCAGAACTAGGGACTAAGTATGGCGAAGCAGCTAAGAGATTTGTCGATAGATATAACAATGGAAACTTAACTGTACTTCCCAGAAATAAGAGAGATGTAGGTTTGGATAATGATATAATAAAGTTCTCTAGGTCTGTCCCTAGTGAGGAAATACTAACTACTAAAGACTTCGATAGAATTGCCTTTGAGATACTTAGGGACGATTTTGCTCATGTACCGGGTCATGAAGCTAAGCATGGAATAGAAACTGTGCAAGCAGCATTATTAAAAGATATGACTCCAACTGAGTATCATCAGTACGCTAAGACTGGAGGACCTAGGCTACAAGCTCTAATGAAGGACAATATAGTATCAGAAGATGAGTTTGTTAAACGGATAATGAAAGAACATCCAGAGTATAACGAAGTAAGTGTTAGAAATAAATATAAATATCTAACTATCCCTTCAGAGTTTAACTCCCAACTACATCCCTTAATAGAGTTTGAACAAAGAGCAGGTAAGTCTGGAGTTCCCAACTTCAAGAGTGTTGATGAGATTGATAGACTTATTAATAATAATCCTTATGTGGGGACTAGTGAGAATAATGGACTTAGAAATCTTAGACTTCTATTTAATTATATAATTAAGGATAAGAATGAATTTATGAGAAGATTTAATAAGTATGGATTTGGGGTAGTTCCTGCAACTACTGTTATTAACAATTATGATAATGAGTAACACATTTGTACCATGGTGGGGTGATAAAGAGGTAGTTACTGAATATGTAGCTCCTGGAATTAGATATATAAGAGATGCCAAGACAGGTGAGCTTTTGGCATTTATAGAGGGAGAGGAAGATGATGATATGCTAGATGAACAGGCAGATGAATAACTATGAATATGATAACAGCAGAATATTGGATGGAAGGAATCAATAAAGTGCTTGATAGATATGGACTATCAAGAGAGGAGTTTTGGAAAGACCCCGAAGCATTCATTAATAATTTGGAAGATAAGGATGCAAAGCTTACATTGGAGTTCTACATGCAAATAGTATAACTAATAATAATTAAATGAATTAATATGACTAATGAACAATTAAATCAATACTATAGTAAGGATGCAGATAAGAAGCAGTGTTGGGTAAGTAAAGACCATAACTGTCCATTAAAGGAACAATGTAATGGACTTGTTAAGCCAGAATGTAAAGAACATATAGACAATGAAGAAGCCTGCCATGTTGTTGATAAGATGATAGAATGGTATTACCAAGTGGAAGAACCTGAATTTCTAAAGTTCTATAATTGTCACTTAGAGATGTTAGAGAGACATGGAAGGAATTAGTTATTCCTTCCTCTGTTAGCAGGGATATTTAATGGACGTAAATTATTAAGCTTATTAGTACCACCTTCAGAAATTGGTTTAATATGGTCTACTTCCCAACCCCAAGGATGTTCAGCTTTACCATAAGCATCACGATGTATATATTCACCACTGGCATCTTTGCGAAGTCCGTCCTGTACTAAAGTGGCTTTACTGAATATTATATCCAGTTCTTCTTCTGTCCATTTAGGTCTTACTTCCATAATCTTAGATATTAGAATTAATAACTGCAAATATAGCAATAATTATTAATATTCCAAGACATCCTAAGAGAGTATGGAACGCATTGACAGGTAAGTATTTTGTTTATCCATTAATAGGAACTACATTAATAGGAGGAATAAATTATTATAGAAATGAGTAATAGTGAATATAGTAAACTATTTGATGAACTTTATGCTAAATTTGAAGCAGGAGAGATTACAGCAGAGGAAGTATGTGCAGAGATGTGGAAGGTTGATAGGGTTGTACACTCAGGTCCTCCTCTGCGTAACTTAACAGAGAAGTTAGATGATATGCTAGACGAGCAACCTAGTAACAATACTTAACATATTGCCATTTGTTTAATCAGTTGATAATGAGTAACTTCACAAGAAGTCGAGCTGTATTCTTGTTCTATTAGATTTAATCATTAAGATATATTCTTTGATGTTAAAGTTTATCGTTTAGGTGGCTTATTAGGTACTCGACATAAATGATAACCACGGACTTTAAATACTTTCAAAGCCTGATGATTCTTATAACTGTCATTACACTCCTTACAGATAGGAGTAAGACACTCGGTATAAATAAGTCTACCTTCTGCATTTAGTCGTCCGTATTCAGCAAGTACATGCCCACCAACAGCAGGGTTGTCATTAGTAAATGACTTCTTACAGCAAGGGCATATAGTAATGAATCTTGTAAATATATTGGTTTTATAACAGTAGGCTATCCACGACTCGTAACCATATTTACACGCTTCATCATCAGCAACAGCTTGTAAACATGTTATCTCCTTCAAAATACCTGTAACCAATAGAACACCCATAACTAGCAACTTTTATGAAATTCTACTACAAAGATAAGAATTAAACTAATATCTCGTAACTATAAATAAACTAATATGAATAATAATCAATCAGAGAATAAAGAACCAGACTTCTTCACTCCTAATGCTCCAATTAAATACGTAATGGCAGGAGGAAGAGGAGTAATGATAGGTTGCGGAATTATAACAGCCTTATATGTCATAGGCGTAATTATAGGGCTGTGTTTGGGATATGGTTGGAGTAGCCTTCTTCTGCCTTTCCTGCCATTCATCATAATTGGATTTATTGGCTACATTTGGGAGATGTTTAAGAAGTTCTATAATCTGGGATATGATAAGAAACGTAGGATATAAAGTCTCTGTATGCCTATATATCCTACCCTACCTTCCGCTAGTAAATTCCTATGTACTTGACCCTACTAGTAGGGAATAGTAATATTATTACCTAGCCATTCAAATAACTTGTTTAGATAATACTTGATAGGCTAGATACAATATTACGTATAAATCAATTATTATATAAGAATTAATTATCATACAAGAAATCCTTATTATTCCTTTGAGGTTATTAAATTTCATACTACATTTGCAACGCATTTCCAGATAATAGTTAATTTACTAGCTTATAATCTGAATATCCAGTAAGGTTTGCTGGTAATAAATGTATTATTAACTTAATAATTAAAACTATGTCAAATTTGGAAAATGCAAATGTAAAGAGTGCTGAAGAACGTAAACGTGCAGAAATGCATAGAACTTATGGAATGTGGTATAAAGAGGGAGCAACAGCTTCCGACCTTGTTTCTTGGTGTGATGCAAGAATAGCAGTTTACAGTGAATGGATTAAGAACTGTACAGAACTGAAACATTCAAGTCAAGCACAGTTATTGAGTGGCATGTCTAAAGAAGCTTTAGAAGCAGCTTTAGCTGCATTAAACGCCCAATAGCATCTTTCGTGAGGTTGTGTCAAGACATTGGCACAACCTCATTTTCAATTTAATCAACCACATTTACTAGTTAATAATTATATTCAGTGAAATATTACATCTTGTAAGTATAATCTATTTCCCAACCATTCTGCATACATATCTTTATCAGTTCATTAAAGGTTACTGTTAAATCTACATCTTCTGTTTCAGTCACCAATGTGGCATTAGAGATAACAAAGTACTCTCCGGCATCATAAGCATCAAGCTTATTCTTTCCATTTTGGAATGTGGCATAATTACCGCTAATATAATAGGCTACCTTATTATTCCTCTGATTACCGTCATATAGGACATTATAAATTCCATTTATAGTATATACTTCCAATAGAACTATACCATTCTTCATTATCCTATTAGTAGCTGGTGATACATAGGTTGTAATCCTATAAGGATATATCTTGTCTACTAGTTCCATTACTAAGTTCCTCATTTTAATAGGGTCTGATTCTGCCTTCTCAATGGCATCCTTTGGCAAGGTAGGTTGGTTGAAGAACGTCCTCATATTCTCCAATCTTAACTTCTCTACATTTAAAGCTTCTATCTTATCCTTGCACTCCGCTCTCTCATTCTCACACTTAGTTAGGGTTTTATAGTACTTATCTTTAGCTATATCCATTACAGAATCCGGAGCATCCATATAAGCACTATAAGCTCTTTCTATCAATCTATCCATGTTAGATATATGAGATGTAAAGTTGGCTATATTCATTTCCAAATTGGTTATTTTATCGGTAAGTTCCACCACCCTAGCTACTCTATCCTCATCATTCAAATTGGCAAATCCTATTAACTCCTGTTTAACTAAGCCCCAAATAATAGCTTCTAATTTCTCATTACTAATTGTAATGCGACTACTACAATCTGTAGCATTATTGATACCCGACATACATGACCACCTAATAGCTACCTTCCCATTCATCAATCTATATTTATCCCCCTTATCTCCACCACGTTTCTGTGGAGTTAATGAGTGTTCACAGATAGGACATTTAAGAAGTTTACTCAATATATAAGTAGCCTGTTTTGGATAAGGAGTTCTAGCAGTTCTATTTGTAGCTCTCTTAGTGGTGGCTTTATCGAACATAGCCCTAGTTATGATAGTAGGTATCTCGACTTCAAACTCATCTACATCTTCTGTATCTGGGTCAGTAAGAGATACAACCTTTATACCAGTACAATAAGGTTCAAAGGTTAAAATATGCTCTATAGTCCCTATGCTGAATTTCTTATTAAATTGTTCACCATACTTGGCAGTAATAGCCAAAGCTGTAGATTTCAGTGTTGCACCGTCTTTAACATATTCTTCAAATACATCTACCACAACTTTAGCGGCATCATCATTTATCACCCAACTATTCTTCTTACCCTTATCTCTACCACCATATCTTTTATAACCAAAGAAGGGCTGTCCTATACTCATTTGATTGTTATCCAGTTCATCACGTCTACCAGATGCTATTTGTGTTTTCATACTCTTTATGTATTTCCAAGCAGCATCAAAGGCAGCACCTATAATAGTTTCAGCATCTCTAACTTTCTTGCCAGTTACAGGGTCTATAGTCCAAGTATCAATATCCCTAAAATACACAGGAATATCCATGTTGATAAGCTGTCTAACATATAACCGACCCGACATAGGGTCACGACTCATTCGGCTAACTTCCGACACTAAAACGACATCAAATTCCTTATTAATAGCAGCATCTTTTAGACGTTGAATAGACTGCCTATCTCTCTTACTTGCATCATCTTTACCAGTGATATGCTCACCAAATATCATATTATCACTTGACGTATAACCAAACTTCTTAGCCAGTCTAGTTAGGTCATTTACCTGTCGCTCATAGTCTTGCTTCTTAGTTGAGCACCTAATCAAAAATGCAGCTCTCATATCTGTTACATTTAATATTATTGCAATCAAGACTATTAGCTAACTATCTATAATGCAATATAATAGCACAGATAATAGTCTTTACCTCTCGCAAAGATAAGAAAGTTTCTACAATGGTGCAAGTATTTTAAGAATAGCGAATTGCCGGAATTCAACCGAGGAGTGCTGGAAGTGTTGCGTCAACCATTGGAAGACCGCCAGATCAGTATTTCCCGCATCAAAAGTACTATCAGCTATCCGGCCAATCTGATGCTGATTGCATCCATGAACCCATGCCCCTGTGGATATTACAACCATCCGACAAAAGCATGCGTATGCAGCCCCGGACAGGTTCAAAAGTACTTGAATAAGATATCCGGTCCATTATTAGATCGCATCGACATTCAGATAGAGATTGTACCTGTACCCTTTGATAAGATTTCCGATCAAAGACAGGGAGAATCGAGCAATATCATCAGGCAACGAGTGATAAAAGCCCGTCAAATGCAAGAAAAACGATACACCGAATATACCGGAATTTATTGCAATGCACAAATGAACAGCAAACTGCTTGCAATGTATGCTCAACCGGATGCCAAAGGGCTCGCATTACTGAAAAATGCTATGGAACGGCTCAATCTGTCTGCCCGAGCCTATGACCGGATTTTAAAAGTTGCCCGTACAATCGCCGATTTGGAAGGAGCAGAACAAATACTCCCCAATCATTTGGCAGAGGCTATCAGTTATCGGAATCTCGACAGAGAGAACTGGGCAGGATAATAACAATGAATACAAACAGAAGAGAATTATTTCATCATCAGCACTATCTTTTTTCATATATTTGTTTTACATTTGTAACAAATAAATAAATTCTAATATGAGAAAATCGATAATAGCTATTTTAATGACATTTTGTTTGAGTATAATGACTTATGCTCAAACTCCCCGTGACAGAGCCACAGAATTAAAAGAACAAGCACAAAGTAGCCTCAATCAAAAAGATTACATCAAAGCACGTTACTTATTCAAAAAGGCATACGAAGCATTTGCAACCCGCGAAAACTATCCACAGGCAATAGAATGTGGTGTTCAGGCCAACGCTTTATACGTCAGAGAGAACTTTTACAAAGAAGGATTCGAACTTTGTCGTGACATGGACCAACTTATATGGGCCGGAGAGCAAAATCAAAAGAAAGTCTTTTATGACCTCCGCTTCCTCGTGAACAAGGAGCGGTTGCAGATGTACACGGCACTTAAAAATCCAGCTCAGGCAAAAACACAGCTGAATAAACTGGAGGAAACTGCTAACCTTGCCAAGAATGACTCACTGACAGAGGTTTTACTGTACACAAAAGCCAACTATTACTATACATTTAACCAAAACACACAAGGTGATGCCTGTTTCCGCAAACTAATTAATCAATACAAGGAAAAGAAAGACTACGCCAAAGTGAGTGATTGCTACAAAAAACTTATCGGAATTGCCCGTAAAGCCAATAACGCCCCTTTAATGGAACGCACCTATGAAAGTTACATCGTTTGGACAGACTCCGTGAAAGCGCTGACAGCTCAAGACGAACTGAATGTACTGAAAAGGAAATATGACGAAAGCCAACTGACTATACAAGAAAAAGACGACACGCTATCAGCCAAACAATACATCATTATAGGCCTGTGTGTTCTTGTAGTCATCCTCGTAGCCGGACTGGCAATACTGGCCGCTATATTACTGAAATTTATCGCCGGCAACCGCAAATTAAAGAAAAGTGTGAAGATTGCCAATGAACATAATGAATTAAAAACCAAATTCATACAGAACATATCTTCACAGATGGAGCCGACTTTGAATACGTTAGCTACTTCTGCGAATGAACTTTTACAGAAAGCCCCTCAAGAAGCGAGCCAAATGCAGAGCCAGGTCGCTGCTCTAAAGAAATTCAGCGATGATATCCAGGAGCTGTCTTCATTAGAGAATTCATTAACCGAACTCTATGAATTGGGTGAAATCAACGTAGGTACTTTCTGCGAAAATGTAATGGACAAGGTTAAGGAGCATATAAAAATAGATGTTACTCCTTCAGTTAATGCTCCCAAACTTCAGGTAAAGACAAACAAAGAGCAACTGGAACGTATCCTTCTCTATTTACTGAAAAATGCAGCCTTCTACACCGAACAAGGACGTATCAGCCTTGAGTTCAAGAAACGTGGTGCACACACTCATCAGTTTATCGTGACGGATACGGGAATCGGTATTCCGGCAGAGCAACAGGAAAATATCTTCAAGCCTTTCACGGAAGTGAAAGACCTCACTACAGGAGATGGGCTAGGATTACCAATCTGCTCACTTATCGCCGCAAAAATGAATGGTAGCCTGACGCTAGATACCAGTTATACCAAAGGAACCCGTTTCATACTGGAACTTCACGTCTAAATTTTGCATAAAACGAATAACTTGTATCATTAGATTACTTTCTAATTTGTTTATTATAGTTACCTTTAGCAAAGAGTATTCCAAACGCAAACTTGAAAACATACAAAAATATGAACAATTTCCCATATAAACGGATATCACGTTTTAAATAAACCTTTGAGTAGTTTATTAAGAACAGTATTTGAGTTTATTAAAAACTTTGCAATCGGATTTCCGAGTTCTCAACTCTATCTATTACAACAAAAAGGCTACAAATTTCATGAAATTTGTAGCCTTTTTGCCTATAGTCGATACACCATTTCTGATACTAATCAGGAAATAAAAAGCATTTGTCAAGAACCTATTGTTTTTTTGCTGAAAAAATAAAGAGAAAACTAACTTATATATAATAAGATAGCCTTCTCTCTATTTATAAACTGACTTTCCGCTTTATTCTACAGAATATCATCTCACGATATTTTGTATCAATAAATATCAGACAATAAGATCTTACTCTTGCGGCATATTTCCCATTTTTACCACTGAATAGCTTGGTCTGTATCAGGAATCAAGCTATTAACTTTTCGTTCCATCAACATACTACCTTCAGCACGACAAGGTACAACGATATCTTTATCTTCATACGTTGTCACATCATCATACGTATATGACATATAAATCGTCGTGAAATGATGTTCCAAATAAGGAGTTACTTCATCTAAAGACATGCTAGTCGTATAAGTAGGCGCATCTCCTATAAGTCGGAAGTTCATGGCATTAGTCGGATCGGCAGGTTCAGCTGTCAGTGTCCCATTTTCGTTAAAAGTCAACACAATCTTATATTTATCTCTATCCTTCAATTCTTCACTAATGACTCCGGCATAGAAGAAGCATTGATTCTCACTCACTACATGCAAGGTACGTGTACTTGAAACCATAGCACTCGTATTATCCATCATATATACAAACATATTGGTGGCTCCATAAGATCCTGAATAATCATTAAACGGCATCACACGGAGAAGTGCTTTACGATAATTCTTGCGTGGATTCGGATCATACAAGTCACTATCCAAAATCGTCAATGGAAGTACCCATTTATCAACAAGATCCAGTCCGTTAAATTTGAATTTAATATCAAACAAACCTTGACATTCCCCAGCCGGAATATGACAAGTAGGAGAGGCAAACTCATAGTGTTTCTTATCCAGTAATTGAAAATACAAGTCTTCACGTTGTTTCCAGCGAGCTTCATTCAAACCAATCAATGTATCCGGATCCACATCAATAGCAACATCCAGATCTCTTTCATTCATAGTAGAGCCACCTACAATCACCGGTAGCCGATAAGTCACTTCACCGTTCGCTTGATAACGCAAATATACATCAGTCACTCCCTTACTATTGACAGGGGCTTTCAATCCGACATTTTGCACATACACTTCTTCCACCCATTCATTGTTACATGCACCAGTCAGAACAAGCGTTAATAACAATATAAAATATACGATATAATTTTTCATATTTTTCCATTTAATAAGGTTAATCATAATATGTCCATCCCGGGTTCTGAGTCAGACGCAAGTTTCTTCTCAACTGATCATGGGAAATCGGCCAGAAATACATTTTACGGCTAAAAGTAGTCGGCAAGTTCGAATTGATCACTTGAGTATGAAATAAGTCTCTTTCTGTTTTACTCATATATGCATTGCAACCATACATCTGCTGCGACTCCTCATATTCGGCATCCTTCCAACGGCGCAGATCAAAGTAACGACTGTTTTCTGCAAATAACTCTATCTGGCGCTCATGCTTCAAATGCTTGCGGAACTCATCAGCATTCTCATAAACATCTGATCCAAAATCGGGAACTCCTCCACGAATACGAACTCTGGAAATAGCATAACTCATTTCATTCTTATCACGTGAAATATCATAAGACTGAGTTCCATCCCATGAAGGAATCTGATAAGTACTCGCACCTAATTCATTTAATGCCTCTGCATACCATAACAACACGTCAGCATAACGAATACCAATCACAGGCTTTGAGATAACCCCTCCCTCTGTCTTAAAGTTGTCACGAGAACTAACAAATTTCCTGATCCCAATACCAGTAGCCAACCAACGATCACCTGAATTACTCCAGCCACTCTCTTCACCACGATAATACCATATGATTAGATTCCGGTCATACGACTGTACAGCATTAGTACCATTCCATAAGCAACCATTGTATGCTACCGTAGCATAAAAACGTGGTTCACGATGTCCATATTGTTTATTCACACCTTCCACCAATGGTGCCCAATCACCACTAGCTGCTTCCTCGGCACTCACATAATTTTCATCACCCGTCCAGTCTTTCGTCTTATCAAAAGGTTTTCCGGTATTCATCTGATAGGCATCGCATTGCTTACCTGTCATAGCATGACAATTATAACCTCCGAATGCTATTGGCATCTGATGTTGAATCATCGTATTGATATCTCCGTTGTTCTGTCCGGTTGTAAAAATCATCTCTTTGTTTTCCGAAGGAAAAATCACTCCATTAAAAAGTGTCTCGTAAGACTGTAACGGGTCAATATTCCGCCATCCTGCAGGAAAATCCGCATGAGAATATACCGCATGCGTAGGAGGAGCAATCGTTGCCGGATTATCAATTGTACCAGTAGAGTGAGCTGAGACCGTATGTAGCTCATACACACCCTTACGACCAAGTTCTACCACATCACGAGCAGCTGCTGCCGCCTTTGCCCACTTTTCTTCATTGTATTCTTGAGCCATCAGATAGCGTCCTTCATCATCCACCAAATCCGTGAAACGTTCAGTATCAGTTGGACGCGGATTATTGAGAGGGCTGGCAGCATAAAGCAATGCTTTTGCGCGAGTTGCCAAAGCTGCTCCACGAGTAGGACGTGCCATATTACGTGTATCACGTTTCAATGGTAGGTCTTTCGCTGCAAGCTTCATTTCCTCTGCAATATAGTTGACACAATCGTCATACGTGCTACGTGGGATATAAAGATCCTCATAAGCAGCATTATAGTCCATCACACCATCATTAGGTATAATTGGTATAGGACCGTACTTTTGCAACAACTTCCAATAGAAATAAGCGCGTACAAAACGGGCCTGTGCTTTATAATCAACAATTTCATCCGGAATCATTTCTTTATTTCGGTCAATATTCTGAATAAAAATCGAGGCATGACGAATACCATCATAAGCTTGTGCCCAAGAGTCTTGTTTCCAATTCTCATCATATTCACAATATTTGAATACACGATATTCAAGATTACGGTCGCTATAACACATATCGTCGGAAAAGTTAGTGATACAGTTATCTTTCGAACCAATATCGATGTTACTCCATGTCAGCCAAGCGTACGCAGTCGCCAACCATTGTTCCGACCATTCTTTATTTTCAAATATATTTTCCAAACTCTGGGTATTTTCTCCCAATTTCCCCTCCACGCTCAAATAATCAGAACAAGAGGAAACCATCATTCCCATACTGATAATGGTGGAAAACAATATATGTTTCTTTTTCATATTTCGTATTATATATTAACAGTTAAACCTAAAGTGAGTATTTTAGACAATGGATACTGCTGCCCGTTAGAGCTCCCCATTTCAGGATCCCATAATTTGAACTTAGAGAATGTTAACAGATTTGTCCCGATAAAGAAGATGCGTACATTATTCATCAAGATGGCACGGCTGATGTTCTTTGGAAGTGTATAACCCACCTCTACCGTTTTCAGACGTAAATATGAACCATCACGCAACCAATATGTCGATTCACGGTTATTGTTACTGTTATTCTGCCAAGTCAAACGAGGATATTTGGCATCAGGATTCTCATTCGTGCCAAGACTCCAGTAGTTTCCTACTACATCCGTAAGAATGTTACCCCAATCACCACCACTAAACGGCCTGACTCCGAACCCATCAATAAAGAAAGAGGATTTACCAGCACCCTGGAAATGCAGATTCACATCAAACCCTTTCCATGTAGCAGACATACCAAAACCATAAATCAAATTCGGACGGGTTGTAGAACCAATAGGCACCCTATCACTATCATTAATCACGCCATCACTGTTCACATCTTTATACTTAATATCACCAGGCATTACTGTTCCCCATTCTGTTTGCTGAGGGCTGTTACGTATATCATCATAATCCTTAAATAAGCCAAGAGCTATCAAACCTTTCGCCTGATTGACGCGATACCCAGTATCACGTATATAAGGATATGCACTATTTGCCTCGTCAGCAGCTAGAATCTTATTATTACTATAAGTGAAATTACCGCGTACAGTCAGACTGACATTGCCGATATCCTGTTTGAAAGCAACATTTCCATCAAAACCGGTAGAACGTACCTTACCTACATTCGCACTAGGGGTAAGATAACTCAGACCTAAAGTTCCTGGTAAACTTTGACGCTGCATAAAGATTCCATCACGTGTTTCATGAAAGTAATCTACAGTACCAGTAAACCTGTCATCCCATAGAGAGAAGTCAACACCTATATCATGCTTAGTAGCAATCTCCCATGTCACACCAGAAGAAGATATCTGCTTATAAATCTGTCCATTATCCACATTAGGAGTATTGTAATCTCCCCAATTATAAGGATTTCTACTTTCAAAAAGCTCCAGATAAGGGAAACGAGTTCCAATATTGTCACTACCTACCTTACCATAAGAATAACGAAGCTTAAACATATTCATCCATTTCAGATTCTTCTTAATAATAGGTTCTTCCGCAATATTCCATGCTACTGAATATGCAGGAAAGAAACCAAATTGGTTACCTGGGGCAAAATTTTCTGAACCATTGTAACCAAAGTTGAAATCAACCATATAGCGATATTTCCATCCATAGGTAACACGGCCAGCAAGTCCCATGTGCCTATTAGGTAGCCAATCATAGCCGGCTGTACTTTGTGTGTTGACATATTCATCCTGAGTATATTTCAACGTACCGCCCACCGAATGATCGCCGAATCTACGATCATATTGCAGAATAGCCTCCCAAAACTGCCTGCGGTTACCTGAAGCAGAAGACTCATGAAACATCAACTGTTTCTCTGCCACTTTTTTGAAAACGATTTCACCGTTAGAATCTCGCTGACGTTCGGCTTGCCATTGTTCAGGCCACTGCTTATGATTACGATAGTTATTGTTATAAGTATCAAATCCAAAACGTCCGGTAAACTTCAAACCTTTCGTTATAAAATCCAATTTCTGGTCCAAAGTTGCATTCGTTTGAATTACGTTCTGCCACTCCTCATAATAACCAGTTTGTGTAGCAATTACCCATGGATTAGTACGCTCACTTGTTCCAGCGGCCGGAATTCTTCCGTTCGAAAAAATCACTGGCATATTAATAGGTGTCTGTCCCATTACAGACTTCCACAATGCATCAGAACCAAGTCCCGGATCATTTTGAGTAGAAAGCCAGCCTGAAACACCCACCGTCACCATGGTGGTCTTTGTAACATCAAAATCTACATTCATACGATAGTTCCAACGCTGATAATTGGCATTTGTATTATAATCTTTCAACTTGCCGTCTGTCTTATACATCCCCCCCTCGCTAACATAGCTTGCTGACACAAAGTAGCGTGCCACAGAACCACCGCCACTTATATCAAGATTAGCACGATAAGTCATTGCACCGTCTCTTAACAATACATCCATCCAGTCCACATTCGGATACAAATCTGGATCCAGTCCTGTCTGAATCAGTCTCAACTCATCTTGGGAATACATTGGCTGTTGAGAACGAGTTGTACGTGATTCGTTCAGCATGGTAGCGTAAGTATAACCATCTACAAAGTCAGGAGTCATGGTACGTGTATTATAAGAAGTTTCCACTTTCGCATTGATATTAATTTTACCAGCCTTACCTCTCTTAGTAGTAATCAACACTACGCCATTCGCACCACGACTACCATAAATTGCTGTAGCCGAAGCATCCTTCAATACGGAGAACGACTCAATATCTTCCACATTGACTTCATTCAGGCTACGTTCAAATCCATCTACCAAAACCAATGCTCCGGAGCCTGCCCCAAAAGTAGAAATACCACGAATCCAGAATTCCGACATATTGGCTCCCGGTCTACCGGAAGTCTGCCTCGCTAACACACCAGGAACATTTCCTGCCAATGCATTTACCAGACTTGAAGTAGGAGATGACTTCAGCACATCCACATCTACCGTAGAGACTGCACCTGTCATTGTTATCTTCTTTTGAGCACCTGTACCAGTGATAACCACTTCATCGATCACACTCGCAGAAGATTCGCGCAATGTGACATCAACCTTACTCATATTATCCTTTATCAGGACTTCTTGTGTTTCAAATCCTATATAAGAAAAGATCAGCGTACTGTAAGGAGCTATTTTGATCTTATACTCACCATCAATATTAGTGATAACTCCCAAACCTGCAACATTCTTTACCGAAATATTGACTCCAGCCAAAGGTATCTTTTCGGCATCTCTGACCATACCGGTTACCTCTATCGTTTGACTCTGGGCATACATATCAATGACGCAACCTGTTGTCAGCAATAATATCATAAATAAAAATTTCTTCATAAAATAAGAATTGTGTATTAATCATCAATTTACTGCAATGCAATGGTACGAACACGGTGATTACCGTTGTCACCAACATAGAAAGTACCTGTAGACTCTTCATAACAAAGTCCTAAAGGATAGTTGAAACGTGCTGTTTCACGAGGATCACCATCAATATATCCTGATACTATTTGATCTGTCGAATAACTTCCACGACCAGCAAACGTTGTAACAATACCATCAGGAGTGATCTTACGAATACAATGATTGGCAGCATCAGTAAGATAAAAATCATATACATCTAAACGTTGCTCTGCCACATATTCTTCGTTCAACACAAAACACCCCTGCATTGGATTATCGAAACGGGCTGAATTTTGGGATGCGTCCTTGTAACCATATGACCCGAACTCTCCAGCAAAAGTAATAGGAGTTTCCAGATATTTACCAGCCCAATTATATTCTGCTTTCATCACACATTGCTTGTCACGTGCTATTAAATAAGCAAAGTTTCCACTTGGATGAAAAGTAACACATTGAAACCAGCCGCTTGGTCCCATCTTGGCAATCTGCTTCGGATCCCACATTTGTGTCTTCTCATTCCAAACCGCTTTATGAAGCGTAGCATCACGACCACGGCACAAAAAGATAGTACCATCTATAGGATGTGTGAATAATGTATTGAAATCATCCCCATTTAAAGCCGGATAAGAATTTTTAAAATTTTCTTTACGAAGTAGATAATAAGCTCCTGCACGTTCTACATTCCCCTGCGGACAGTTCACAAACATAGTATCCCTGCCCACACTCCAGCCAAGCCCACTCGGAGCACTACTCCAACCAGCAGCACCATTGGTAATCACAGTAGCTATGGAATCTTTATCTAGATAGATTTTACGTAAACTATGTTCATTCTCGAAAAAATAAATGCAACGTTCGCCTGATGATTCGTCATAGTACATGGCAAGAGGAGTTTGAGTTCCTGCTTTATCAAAATTACCATCCGTAATAGAAGTATTACCTTCACTATCTACTACACCGCACAACGTGCCGACAACTACATTATACTGATAAGAAAACTTTTGTTCAAATGTATAGGTGGCATTCAAGCTTTTATCCTTATTCAATATATCCACCTGCACAAATCCTCCATCCGCACGGGAAGGAACAATACAATAAATCTGTGTACCGGAAGAGCTAACAACTTTCGCTTCCTTACCACCAACAACCACTCGTATCAGTGAAGGATCAGTCCCAAAATTACTACCATTGATAAACATGTTCGTGCGCACAGCACCTTCTAAGGGAGAATAGTCAGTAAAAACAACTTCAACATTAGGATCAGAAGCTACATAAGACGGAAGATTTACTTCCACATTTTTGTCCATGCAACTACCCAATCCACCCAGGCAAATCAAGGAAAACAATACAAACCTAACCTGTTTCCCTCCTTTTTTTGTTTTAAAAAGACTTTTCATTGTATTAAATTATTCGTTAAACAATAAATATAAAAATCAAAAGAAAAAATAACTATGCATTATTCCAATGTGCACTATTAACGAAATGCAAAATAAAACGCTATCCTATTAATAGAATAAAAATAACGGTTCAATAAATGACAAAAACAGGTCAAAAACCTATAAAACAGCTATCCTAGTATGTTTTGGAGCACTTTTACTATTTTAGCTTATGTTGTGTGCTTTTCTCTATTATCATCCAACCTATATCTCCCCCCCCGAAAGTGATATTACATATAGCATAGTTGTATAAATGGTCATAAAAATACAAACTCTTTCTAAAATGGAGCAACATCAGAAAATATCAACTACAGTAGTATCTGGCTTGCCCTTCATTACTTATATAAAAAAATAGTGGGAGCTTTTATCACCCCACTATTACATTTCTCATACTATTGCTTGCTCCAGCAAATAGATTGCAAAAACCAAGCTTTATTTTCGTCATTCAAACCTTGACGCTTCAAAACCTCCGGGAGGTCAGTATAACTTTTCCAGAAATCGGAAACTAAAGAAGAGATCTTCTCCGGTGCATAGATTACCGCTTCACTCAGACTTCCCATTTTACCAAATTCTTCCTTGAAGCAAATATATGAATCACGGTATTTTAACTGCTCCATAGATTTAGCAATTCGTCTAGATACTCCCAACAAGCCGTTCATATCAGCTGTTTCCGTAGGATAAACTATTTTAATAACCTTTTCCTGATCACACGACAAAACAGACAAATCAACCGAAAGAGCAAACTCTTCACCCAAATATTCATATTTGGCAGGTTGACCATTTACAGTGACAGACTGAGGAACAAGTGATGAGAGCACTTTCACTTTGAATGAACGAGATTCAGGCATATCTTTATATTGACCATCACGTTTACCGATAACAATCGTTCGTTCCTGCCCTTGGCTGGAAGATGTTAATTTAGTCACAGCATATTCCGAAGCATAGTTCTTATCGTTTCCATTATCTTCATAGAAATTAAAGGACGAAATTCCATTTCCACCAGGGAATACGGTAACAACAACCTCCTCATCATTACCGTTCAGGTTCATCACCTTTCTTGTATACATCGGTAATACCGCTCCCGCTTTTACATAAATCGGATATTCATCAATAGCAAAAGGACGTTCCACTATTTGTCCTCCTTTCAGTAAGGTGCCTGTATGCAACTCATACCATTCACCTTCGGGCAGCCACACACGCACTTGTACATAACCATCTTTTGCAGGAGCTGTGGCAGGAGCAACCAGAATATCATCTCCAAACATATATTCATTACGGAATTCATATGCTTCCTTATTATCCGGATAATCATAATACATCGGACGGCAAAGTGCTAATCCTTCATCATAACCTTTACGAGCCATTGTATAAATATAAGGCGCCATCTCATAACGTTGCTGGATTGTCTTACGAAGAACATCACAATATTCTTTGTTGAATACCCATGGTTCCTTATTCAAACCGGCACTTTTTTGAGAATGTGTACGCATAATCGGGCTTAAGGCTCCGAATTGCAACCAACGAGTGTACATTTCCGGATCTATACTTTCACCGATATGTCCTCCCAGGTCATGACTCCAATAACCATATAATACATTGGAAGCTGTCGAGTTGAAGTAAGGCTGAAAATCTAATGATTTCCATGAAACAACTGCATCACCGGAGAAACCCACCTGATAGCGATGATTACCCAAACCTCCCCAACGGTGATATAGTATCGGACGTGTGTCCCTGTTCTTTTCCATATTACTAAAGAAAGCATAATTAATCCACCAAGTGTTGCTCAAATTCTTCACCTTCGGATCATATATCCCTTGTTGCCAGTCCAGCCACCAAAAATCAACACCATCTTTCTCCATTGGCGTCAATACATTCTTAAACATATTTTTAATAAACTTCTTATCTGAATTTATCCATGGAATAGTCTGTTTGGACTGAGGATCGACTCCCATATCTTTTGCTAATCCAGGATATTTTTCTTCATAAGAAGCTACTCCATCCGCCGGATGTAAGTTAAGGGTGATTTTCACATCATTCTGTTTCAAGTATCCCAAAAACTCCTTTGGGTTCGGGAATAAATCACGATTCCATGTCCAACCGGTCCAACCACCTTTTCCTTGTTCTGTATAATGCCAGTCCATATCTACCACCAATACATCCAAAGGAATCTGATAAGTATGGAAATTATCAATCAGATTACGGAACTCCCTGTCAGAATATAACCAATAGCGTGACCACCAATAACCAAATGCATACCGGGGAGGTAATGGTACTTTTCCCGCAAAGAGGGTATAATCTTTCAAGGCAGCTTTATAGTCATGTCCATATGCGATGAAATACCAATCCTGTCCGCCATTAGCCGGACGCTCTTTCACCCAATCCCAATCTTTATTATCATCAAACAAAAGTCCCTGAGAATCATCAATCAGAGTCCAACCGTCAGTAGCCAACAGACCATCTTCCAGTTTCAGTTTATCACCTTTCTTTGTATCAGCCACCCATGTTTGTGTCTGTGTATCACCATCCATACCATCCAATGTACGATAGGTTCCTTTCAAGTTGCCCTTCTGTTGCATACCGGGTTTCCAAGTAAAAGGTAATATTTCTTTAGAGGCAGTGATAACCAAGTTCTTATCTGTAAACTGTCCACTGTTTTTCTTATAACGCATCTTCATTTTGGAAGTCGTTATTTCAACCCATCCCCCTCTTGTTTTTAGCTTGTAATCTACCTGGGGATAGTTACGATTCACAACGATGTGAGATCTATCGTCTACGAATTTCCCATCCGGTGCATATTCCAGACGGATTGCTCCATCAGAAATGACTGTAAACCTTACATTATCATCTGTATAAGCAATATTTCGCTGTGTGTTTTGCGCATGCAATACAAATATAAAACTCTGCATGACACAGAGTAAAAGCAATAATCCTCTTTTCATGATAACATTTAAAAGCAATAAATTTATAATTCGAGAATAAAATAGGGTCGTTGCAGTTATCATAGCTACAACCACCCTATGTCAACTACTTACTCTTCTTGAAAGTCGGAGCTTCCGCCTTCACAACCGGTCCGTCCCCTACGAGATACGGCCAATCATCGTCATCCCAATAAACTCTATCAAGCAATACTACACGCCCTAAAGATGGATCGGCAGTCCGGTAAGCATGATAGATAATCCAATCTTTACCTTCATCATCCTGCACTATTTCAGCATTGTGCCCTGTCCCTAGAAACGCATCATTTCTGTGTATCAGTACCTCATGTTTATTATCATTCATGTTGTCACCTGATTTATTCAAATAAGGACCAAAAAGCTCGGTGGAACGACACACAACTGTCTGGTATGTACTATTTGCACCGTCACAGCAAGTGCCTGTAGAGCAGAACAAATAATAGTATTTACCTCTTTTCAAGATATATGATCCTTCATAAGCATTGGTACCTCCAGTATTGGCAGCGACCTGTATTTTTGTCGCTTTTGCATTTTCAATACCTCCTTTCAGTCCAAGACCGTCTTCAGTCAATTCAACACCCCAAATACCATACCAGCTTCCCCAGAAAAGATATTTTTTACCATCATCTTCAATATAGAAAGGGTCGATACTATTATGAACATCGATCTCATTGCTACGGAATAATTTGCCTTGATCAGTAAACGGTCCTTCCGGCTTGTCCGAAACAGAAACACCAATACCACAAGTTGCTCCACCTCCCCACTTGGACAAGGAGTAATACATCACATATTTTCCATTGATATAATTGATATCCGGTGCCCAAATACCTGCTTCCGGTTCCCATGACGGTTTCTTATCATCCTCGTAAGCACCGCCCACATAAGTCCAGTGAACCAAGTCTTTGGATTTGTGTATCCATGTATTTCCTCCGGTAGCATACAAATAGAAATATCCGTCTTCCGCTTTTATCACTGTCGGATCCGGATTATCGGAATCGATGACAGGATTTGAATACCACACTTTGTCTGCCAATGGAGCTTGTTCTGCTTCACCTTTTTGTTTATCGCTGTTACCACACCCCCATGTAAGCAGGGAGAGTATTCCAAGCGTAATCGTATGTTGTAAGTATAACATAAGTTCTCAGTTTTTTATTAATTTTACTAATCTATTCCATACTCGAATTCAATTCAACACCAGGTCCCAATACAATATGGATTATGGAAGTCTTTGATTCTTTGTCCATTTCTGAAGTAATTGGCATACCATCCGACTGAAACGCTTCCAATGTAATGCTAAACTGAGCTTCTTTTTCGTCCACTCCAAAAGCTTTCATATATTCCATTATCTGTTGATTGGTAAAAAGCTGTTCGCGTACTCCGTTATAAGTAAGTATGCTTTTATCTTCCACACCCATTGTTTCAGTTATTTCTCCATCTACCTGCAGTCCTAAAGTCATAACATACTTCGATGCTGTTTCTATATCCAGCCAACGGTAGACAAAAGCAACCCCATCCATATTCTCCTGTGTAATCTGTACATAATAATCATCAGATTCCACTTCTACTCTCGGTACACGTGGTTGTGGGTCACCCTCACTTTCCACATCTCCACATGCTCCCAATACAAATATATTAGTAAGCAGATATAGTATTATAAACAGTTTTTTCATGATTTTCATATTTTAATTTACTTCTTATGGAGATTATTCAGTCGGCTCCAAATATATCTTCATCTCATTAAGGTCTACTGTCAAAATGTATTTACCATCATCAGCAACAATCCATTTCAAGTCACCGCCATTATCCTGATACCTTGCTTCTCCGAGTTCATGTTCTACGCCCGGATTTGCTCCTTGTGAAGGAGCAAAAAAGAATTTTCCTGCAAAATCTGCTCCATTCGGCTCCAACGCCAACTTAAACTCTTTACCGCCATAAAAGTTACCTGTATACGTCCAACGTTCTGGATGGCGTGGATCATTATTCACAAATGCACCTTCCTTTTTCATTTTACCCCAATCCCATCCGATGGTACTGGCATCGCCAACAATCCAAATCCCATCTTGCGGTAAAGGGTAAATACTAACGATATTCACATCCAAACGATTTAAGTCCACAACTATTGTATAGGTACCGCTCTTTGTGTTTTCAAACATCTCACCATTCCCTGCTTCTGCCACATATTGCAAAGAATTATCTCCATTCTCAGCTTTCATGTAGCATGGATAATCAGAATCCGGACTAAGTGCAAAGAAGTACTCACATGGCTTCAATTCTGCTGTCGACTGATATACTCCTGAACCCACAACCTTCTCGGTCATTCGGCGAACAGTTTTCTCTCCAGCATCATCCACCATCACCATATATATCGCAGTAGCATTCTTATCATATCCGATCACATCCAATTGCGTCTTCGACAACTCCGGTTTCAAGTATTCTACAGATGAATTGACCTGTCCTATAACCTCTGCTTCAATAGTCACCTTATCTCCAGGAAGTACACTCCAGGAAGCCAGTATATCATTCAACTCCTTATGCGTAAAACTAATGGAACGTTCCTCCGATTCAATCTCATACAAATCTGTCACATTAGAATGTAAATCTGCCATATACATTCTGAAAAAATAGGTGATAGTAGCATCAGCTCCCCCACGTTGAGCCGCAGCATCCCATGTAAATAAAACAGCAACTTCATTCTCCTTCTCTTTCTCCAAAGTAATTTCAGTAGAAGAAGCCTTCAAAAGCATCTGATCTACAGGAGTTTCAAGCGCGTAATACTCCGGATCTTTATTACAGCTCGCTGCTATCGACATAAGAAAGAGCAAGCATATTAGTTTCATTATCTTATTCATAATTATGCTTTTCATTTTATTAATTCCAGAAAGGCGCCTGGACCAAGTTCGTGTTCTTATTCATCTCATCTATATATACCGGCAGCCAATACATCGCCTTTTTCCAAACACGGGTCTGAAAAACGGTTCTCTTGTAAAATTCCTGACTATTTATTCCTGCAAAGTTCATACCATAATCATCTCCACACATCTCCGGAAGTTGTTCTACAATTTTCCAACGGCGAATATCCGACCAGCGTGATCCTTCACAACAAAGTTCAACACGACGTTCCATACGAACGATCGCACGCACAGCTAATTGATTATCATCAACATGGATGTATTTGGGATCATCCAGTGCTACAGTATTCAGCGTATATTGACGTACACCCGCACGTTCACGGACTTTATTCACATATTTCAATGCATCCTCACGAGATGCTCTATTATCGTAGGCCTCATTAACGGCCTCGGCATAATCCAAATAGGAAGCTGCCAAACGATACAAGAACATTTGCCGCCATTTATAACTACCATTCTTCGGACTATCTTGCGGATATACTTTTTTACGAACCAAATAACCATTTTGGGGGGCATCGTGTGTATAGTCATTATCTCTCTGATTCTTAAAGAATTCAAATTTACGCCCTGCCAAAGCATACCACGAACCATTATAGCTCACTGCCGTATAGAAACGTGGCTCTCGGTTACAATACATATTATATGTACCTTCGGCAGTTATTTCTCCCTTTTGCCCTGTTCCGCCAGTCCAATTGGTAGACCTAGCTTCTACTTTTGTCGAGAAACCTTCTTCTACATATTCTGAATTGTCATCGTCTTTCGGAAGTCCGTTCTTCATAAAGAAAGCATCCACCAATCCTTGATATACGCCCAAACCATTTCCGCCACCATATTCTTTAGTAACCGCCTTGTTTGTGTAGAACTGATAACTTTGATAAGCATCTTCTTTTGTATATGGGAACAATATTTCCTTGTTTCCATCCTGAAATTTTGTAAACCAAAGATTCTCAAGTGAAGTGAACGGATCAATTTCTCCCTCATCATTATATTCTACATACAAACGATAACCAGCTTGCTCTGCCACATCAAGTAATTGTTTGCAAGCCTCTGCCGCTTTCACCCATTTCTCTTGGCTATAAGTAGAGTTAAACAATTCCTCACCTTCTTTATTCTTATGCCCGATATACCACTCATTTCCGTTTACTAACGGGCTTGCAGCAAATAATAACATCTTCGCACGAACAGTCAGACACATGACTGAAGTTATTCGCCCATATTTCTCCACACTCTGCCATACAGCAGGTAATTGTTTAGATGCTTCCAACATTTCATTATCCAAATGACTGACAACTTCATCAAATGGCCTTTGTCCCACCATCAAATCTGAAAGAGTAAAGTCAGTCGGGGCAATATAATTCGGTCTGAATGGAATAGGCCCATATGCTTCCAATAATTGCCACCAATAATAAGCTGCAAGAAAACGTGCTTCCGCTTTCATATAATCCACTTCTCTCTGAGGAAGGTCGGAATCAGGTAATGCGTGTACACGTTCTATAAAAATATAAGCCTGACGTATTTTTCTCGGAAGACCATCCCAGAAATTTCCTGCCCATTGTGTATTCGGTGTCCATCCACCAAAAATCTTGGTGATATTGGGCCAGTCCCATTGCTGCCAGCGTGCAGAAGCAGTCAAGTCATCTGCAAACACTTCCCAACCATACGTATTTAGCCAGTCATTACCCGGATTAGGGATACGGCTGTATACATTGGCCAGCCATGATTCTACTTTTGTCTTATTCTCAAAGACCATGTCTATGTCAATTTCCGTATCCGGTTCTTTATCAAGATACGTACAGGAACCCAACGATACAATGCCTATTAAACCGGCAACTATATATTTCTTAAGTTTCATTATCGTCATTTTTTTAATTAGAAATTCAGGTCAACTCCAAACATTACAGAACGCATAGCCGGATAACGCAGACCGGTGTTCGTATTTAATTCCGGATCCCACAGTTTGAAAGGAGAGAAACAAAATAAGTTATTACCACTCACGTAAAAACGAATAGCTTTGGAATGTATCTTATCAGTTACAGATTGCGGTAAAGTATATCCAAGTTCCAACGTTTTCAAACGCATAAAACGCATATTCTTTTTCCACCATGTGGAATTCCGGTAATTCTGTCTATTAGGCTCCTCCGTCAGTCTCGGCCAGAAGACATCTTGAGCAGGGTTCTCTTCTGTCCATCTGTCGTTATAATTAGAGTAAATATTCCCTTGTAATGTTTGTCCGCTACCCGGAATGAAATACGTAGTTCCACCAATCACACGATAAGTATCACCTGTTCCCTGGAAGAAGAAATTCAAATCCCAGTTTTTGTAGCTTACATTACCTCCGAAACCATAAACAATACGCGGGTCTACCGTTCCACCAATGTATCCTTCATCCGCATCAGTGATAATGCCATCACCATTCATATCTATATATTTGATATCACCGGGACGTACTTTTGAAGCTCCAACGTCCTGTGTCGGTATACCGAATTTCAAATTACCATTCGCATCGAAATCATCTTCTGTAAACAATCTTTCTGCCTGCAATCCATACAAAGTATTTAATGAACGACCTGTCAATCCTCTGTATGTACCTTTCACAGTTTCTGGTTCATCGTATTCGTCCACCCTGTTGATAGCATACGTGAAATTAGAACGGAAACCTACAAACCAATCTTTATTAATTTGTTTATTATAGTTTAAGGAGAATTCTACACCGCGGTTAGTCACTTCACCAAAATTAGCCCAAGGATTAGTCAAGAATCCTGTCTGTGAAGGAATAATCTTACGCTGCATAAAGATATTGGTACGTTTTTCTTTGAAAACATCTACCTGTAATTCCAATTCATTCCATAATCCCAGCTCAAAACCAAGGTTCATTTTCAGAGCTGTTTCCCAGGTAAGATTTTCAACTCCAACTTCTCCTTCTGAAATACCGGTACGACCAATCTGTCCTGTATCACCCCAGTTATACTTATCTGCATTGGTATTCAATGTTGTTATATAGGCAAAACGGCGTCCTCCGATATCATCATTACCTACTTTTCCTATAGAACCTCTTAATTTCAATTTACTCAATGTATTTCTGAAACGATCCATGAAAGGTTCTTCAGACAATAACCATCCGACTGCCACAGAAGGGAAAAAGCCGAAACGTTTACCTTTAGCAAAATTCTCTGAACCATTATATCCAAAGTTGAACTCCGTCACATAACGGCTATCGAAAGTATAAGATAATCTACCCGCAATACCTTGTTTTCTATAAGGTTGTACACTACCATTATCATAACTTTGCTGATTATACAGAAACAATGCATCTACGTCATGCTTTCCGAAAGTGCGAGCATACGTTAATGTTCCTTCAAAATACACCCTCGAATTTCCATATTCCCCCTTATTTCCATGTCCCAAAGACTCATCTCCATATTTAAGTACCGAATGAATCAGATTACCTTCAATGTCACGTCCGGTAGCAATACTATGATAAGTAGCATCCTTTCCCCTTGTAATCGAACTCTGATTCCAACGGTCGAAAGAAAAGGTTACTTTCGCTTTTAATCCCGGCGTGATCATCTTCAGATTCTGTTCAATAGCAAAGAGTGACTGAATCTGTGAAGCTGTAACTACGTCGTAACCTCGCTGTGTCACCGCTGCCCAAGGGTTCACATCATTAATAGCCATAATTGGAATAGTCCCATCTGAATAGCGGGCAGGATACACAAAAGGGGAAGTTATAAACGCTCTATCAAAAGCATCGTCCGTACTAAATGCCTGTTTGCGGTGTGTTTGAAGGAACCCACCGACATTTAAACGCAGCACTGTTGTCTTAGTCACATCCAAGTCAACATTCGCACGCATATTATAACGAGTTAGTTTCGTTCCCGTATCATAAGGCAATGATTTATCCGTCTCCATAATTCCCTTCTCACCGAAATAAGAACCAACCAACGAATAACGCAGAAAATCAGAACCACCTGATACGGTCAGATTCGCACGAGTAGAATAAGCATAATCCTTTGTTATTTCATCCAGCCAATTTACATCCGGATACAAATCTCTGTCATAACCATATCTCGTTCTGTCAATCTGCTCCTGGCTGAAAGGCAAACGCGACTTGTTCTCTGTTATTTCATTTATCAATGTCATATGATCGGCTGCCCCAATAAAATCCGGAAGTTTTGTCGGCTCTGCAATAGAATGTTCCACACGCAGATTGACAGAAGGAGCTCCTACTTTACCACGCTTCGTATTGATAACGATGACACCATTTGCACCACGTACACCATACATAGCACTCGCCGATGCATCTTTCAATACTGAGAAAGATTCAATTTCAGCAGGGTCTATGTTATTCAAGTCGCGCTCAATACCATCTACCAACACTAACGGAGATTGTCCACCAGAGAAAGAAGCAATACCGCGAATCCAAAAATTCGAGGAATCGTAACCCGGTTCTCCCGAACGTTGAACCGCTATCACACCGGCAATCTGTCCTGCCAGATTATTAGACAAAGAGCGCGTGGCACCAACCTGTAACTTCTTAGGCTGTAATGTCTCGATAGAACCGATAACCGACATTTTCTTCTGACTACCATATCCAGTAACCACAACTTCATCCAAGGCTTCAATATCTTCTTCTAAAATTACATCAAAGTTAATCTTACTTCCAACTTTTATTTGTTGAGTTTTGAAACCAATATACGAAATCTCTATTACGGAATTCTTTCCGGGTACATCCAAATAAAAGTGTCCGTCCATATCCGTAATCACTCCAGTCCCTGTCTGTTCCAGTACACGTACATTCACACCAGGAAGAGGATTCTTGTCCTTATCGGTTATCGTACCACTGATACGAATACCTTTCGCTTGCTCCGACATATTAGTCTTACCAAACATAGAAGAATGTTCCGGTAAAGCGGAGTTAGCACTTATTCCATAATACAACAACAAGCAAACAAACAATGCTTTCTTCAAATCCATAATATTAAATTTAAAAAACTCATAATAAATACTTTATCTCATATTGAGTGAGAGCAAAAGTAGACAACCAACATAAAATATAATAAAACATATAAACCAATAATTAAAAAAAATCGTTCAAAATGAAATTAAAATATAATTGAGATATCTTCTGACCTATTTCTGTCATTTTAAGAAATGTTCCGCACGTCCCGGAGTCAATAACTCCCACAAAGATGCAACTGTCCATCCTGGTGCGAAGATATCGTTATAATACCCTTTTCCATTTTTGCCATAGTCCCAGTTGGTATGTTGAACGACTTCCGGATAAAAACCGGATTTAGCAATTCCACATAGATGCCCTTCGTGAGGTAGCAATTGGCGCATGGAGGTAGAGATCACCTCTGCGAAATGGGCAAAACGTGGCTCCTCATATTCCTTTGACAACCATTGCAGTACCGAAGCAAATTCAAAAACAAACACGTCAATATGGTTGTTTTCTACAGAGACATTGCCCCAACCACGAGTTTTCAGACCGATATCACCCAACATCTGACCTTGAGCAAAAGGAACGTCCCATACATAATACCATGACAATGCAAAATAAGCAGCCTTTCTTGTCAGGTCGGCATAATGACGATGCTCGTCTCCTTTCGTTATTAACGAAAGATAGTAAGTTGCTGTAGCAGCATAAAGAGAAGCCTCTTTATCTTCACAATTGGCATCGAGAGTAGATGAAAAATAGTCAGCTTTAGATATCAAGACTTTCTCCAGATAATCTGCTGTCCTTTTAGCACTGGCTAAATAACGTTTATCCTTAAAATATTTATATCCCATTATTAAAGGCAAAGTGGCCGAAGGCGTACTTCCCCCACTGTCATCAACTACTGTAAAATCATCGTGGAATTTACGGGGGAAACTGCCATCCGCATGCTGCAACTGTAGAAGTATATCAAGCATATTTTTCATCTTTTGCTCCCATTCAGGATGACGACGACCATTCTCCTTTTCATAAGCAAGAAAATGAAGCATAGCATAAATTCCTTCTGATTGACGACGAATACTATGTACAGGATCTTCATACCCTCTATCAAAGTTTACCGATTCTTTAAAGAAACCAGCTTGGGTAAAGCCATTCTTCAAATAACTATCGAATACTTTCATACTGTTTTCTTTCAGATCCTCTCTGCCACATTGCCAACTATATTCCCAAGCATTGAATGCATTAAGAAGCACACGACCGATAAAACCTACTTCTGCCTGGCCGTTACTCTGACAATCAGCAGTCCGCAAATGAATACCCGAATTAAAAGTCAACGAATTACCAGTCACCAGACTATTGACAAAGAAACGGCTCATTACTTCTTTCATATCCTCAATAGAATAAGGAGTATCAACCGGAGCCGGAGCATAAGTGTCATAGCTATACTCCCACGCATTCCGAATAAAATCAGAATAATCATCAGCTTTATTCTCCATAATCTCCCATGTCAGTAACATTGTTTCTCCTTTTTTCAGAGACTGAAAAGCCTCTACCGCCGGAGCCAATGTTAATTTTCGAATATAGCTTTTAGGTGCTTCACGGTAAGGAAAACCGAAAGAAAGTGTTGCCACTCCATTCTGATTTTCGAATCCAGTAAAACCTATTGAAGTTTTACCTGAAAGAATGATTTCTCCCTCTCGATGAGTAGACAAAACCTCATTAGCAAAATTGTCTATACGACTCACTGTCACAAAGCTTTTTTCCTTTTCTGAATAAATACCTGTAAGAGGAGCACTCAATCTATCCTCACGTACCAACCAGCTGTCTGATGTATGAAATGAAGGTGCTTCCTTAGGAGATCGCAGATTGCGACGATACCAGAACCCCGGCATATAGAACTGGCAATCATCATGATTAAAACCGGTTGACAACTGCTCGCTAAAATTAAAATAAACATCCTCTAATGCAGTTAGACTGACATTGATGCGTAACTTACCATTCATATCCTCCATTCTCTGAGTTATTACCATCGGAATACCTTTTGAAGGTTCCAACAGATAAGATGAACGGTCATTCTTCAACTGCCGCATATCCAGCGAGTATTTTTCCGATTCATTTCCCGGTACTTTTAAGGAAATAGATGCTGAAATCTTTTCTGGAGTATAATTGACAGCTTCAATAGCCTCAACATATAACCCAACAAGTATTCCACAAAATAAGCATTTTAAATTCATGTAAATTCAATTAAATGAATCAGTAATAAAATAAATACTGGTTCTGTTAATACATTAATAATTCATTTTCAAACTTGAGCAACAGCTAACATCTTGTAGCTTGTGTGATACGCAACAAAAATATGGAATTCTACCAGCTTAGGATATTAAAAACAGGTCAATAAATGAAATTCCAGTCTCAATTTCCCTCCCAAAGCATACATCCTCTGACTTTTATTTACACAACCAAAAAAATTGAACTCATTTCTGCAGCCGGACATATGTTTTACCATCCGGTCCGACTCCTTTAACTACCAACCTTCTCCAATGTTCCGGCAATTTCGATGGCAATTGTTTAATGCCGTTATCTGTAATTTCCAAACCACAAAAGCCATTGATTACAGTCTGCAAAAGTCCCCCCGCACCAGTTGAGAAATAAGGATTAGTACCTCCTGCACCCTCAGAAAGAACACCGAACGGCGGTAACTGATTAGGACGGAAGCTCTGCACAAACAGCTCATATGCCTTATCTCCCTCACCAAGGCGTGCATATTGCAAAGCCAATACAGAGAAAGACATTGCAGGACCTCCTTTGTCAATCTTCCCCTCATAATACTCCAAATCTTTACGAATTTCTTCCGGACGGGTAATCAGGTTTAATGGATAGACCAGTAAATTAGCATCCGCCTGCTTGATAACCTGTCCACTATAACCATCATACTCCATAGTCACTCCATTTTCAAATTTGGGGATACGTAGCTTTGCTGCTATTTCTTTCCAAATTACCGGAGCTTTAACCCCACATATGAAAGCAGCCTTAGTAGCATCCTGTAATGCGCGAATAACAGTACCGTTCGTAAAGGCATTATCATCACCCTCTGCATATTCATCGGCACAAACAACATTACGAATCGAATAGGAACCATCGTCATTCTTTTCTACACGACTTACCCAAAATTCTGCCACTTTCTCCATTAAAGGGAACCCTTCTTCACGCAACCATCGTTGATCTCCGCTCATACAGTAATAATTCCAAGCCGCAATAGCGATATCAGCAGTGATATGATGCTCAAAAGGACCAGTCAACGCCCAAGTTGGGCACGCCTCTTCTCCTGCATCATCACTTTCCCAAGGAAACATAGCTCCATCATATCCATAACTTAATGCTTTCTGACAAGCAGCTTCCAACCTGTCAGTACGATAGTCCATCATTGTTCGTGCAATCCCCTGATTCATAAAGAGCATAGGCGGATACATCCAAAATTCGGTATCCCAGAAAATATGTCCATTATATCCCTGTGAAGAAAGCCCAAAAGGAGGTATACTCAACCGACTTCCTTTGCGTGCATTGGAATACAGATTATAAAGTGCAAAACGCACAGCACGCTGCGCTTCGTCATCCCCCTCAATCACAATATCACCTTTCCACATCTCGTCCCAGAGTTTCTGATGCCCATCCATCAGACGCGCCAATCCCTCTTTCGCACCATAAATAACTTCACGGTCCGCCTCATTGTACGGATCTATAAAATCACGCCCGGTACAAACAGCACCTAATAAAGTAAAGAAGAATTTCTCTCCTTTCTTTAATGGAATAGAAATCTGCCCATTCCCATTATATTGTTGCTGCACGTTAGAATTCTTATCATAAATAAATGCGGAAGAAGCCGAAACTTTCTGTTCACGGTGTTTTGATAAAGCCCAAGTACGCACTATTTTTATATCATTCCCATTAACATTCACATTGACCAGTTTCGAACCTATGTTTTTATACTCATCAGGCACCTCGATAGGATTTGACACTGTCAAATACATATCCCCCAGTGCCGTAACCTCCACACGAACTAGTCCCGCATAAGGCAAATTTCTTAGAGCACAGATACTATAAGACACATCTGCTTTTCCATCACAAATGAAATGCGTATTATGAGTAGCTTCTTTCATATCTATACACTGTTCCCATCCCGAAATATTATCGCCATTTACAGTCTGTCCATTAATTTGCATCTGTAAATTGAATGGATTGATTCCTCGTAAAACACGGCTCACATCTTGAGGAGTAGCAGAATCAAAAACATGGTTCAGCATGACATGGCGAATAGAAAACGGCTCTTTCCACGGCAGGATACCAATACCTCCATTGGCTACTGTTGCCCCGTAATAAGTTCCGTGATAATCAGTTGTCTGTATCTTCCACAAACGATCCTGTCCATTTGCCTTAATGGTGAGAGCTGATACTAGACAATAAAATACGATCAATAGACTTCTCATATAAAAAATAATATATTTAATTTGTTAATGACATCCGACACAAAAATAGGGCGTATCTGCCAATCATTAGGAAATAACCAGACCAAATGATATAACAAATCAACCAGAATCGTACTAAAAAATAATATTTAAGCCAATTTTGTTACCAAAATTGGCTTAAACCAAAGGGCAGATTATTTTATCTTATTTAAATGCGCACTTCGATCGGTTTTCCGTTCATTATCTTGCTTCTTTTTACAATCTTATGATCCTTTTTTATCAAAACCGACAGTTTGTTATCTTTATCACGCTTCACCTCAATATCGAATATGGAACCAAATGCACAGACACGTTTCAATGACATCATGTTCCAACTTTCCGGCAACTGCGGTGTCATCACAAAAGCATCCAATGCTATGGGACGGATGCCGAACAAGCCCTCAGTCATAATGCGACAATACAAAGCACTTTCTGTGGACAAATGCCTTTGGTTTCCCTCCGGCCACGCTTCCACTGCGTAAGGAACATGATCACCCAACAAACGAGTAGCAGAGTATTTATCCAAATATTCAGTAGCTATGTCTCTAGCACCACAAGAGTAAGCCCCCCGGAAAGCATAGAGTGTAGAACGATCCCAATAAGTAGAAGTACCCGACTGAGTTAACAACCCATTCTCCATCCATAGTTTATCAGAGAATAGAGCCTCTACAGTACCTTTCGCCTGCTCATAAATACCCATAGTCAAAGGAATGCAAATCCATGAACGTAGTACAGTATTACCATCATAATAGCGATAAGTATCATACCCCTCTACATTACGGGCAAAATATACATCAATGTTCTTATAAAGTTCAGCAGCCCTATCCTGATAAGACTTTATCTGTTTATGTTCTTTTTTCAACGCTTTCCCCAGATAAGCAGCTGAAATCAAGGCATCATAATATAATGAAGATGTACATAGATTAGCTTTTCCGGCAGGAAAACGATTTTCAAGTTCATCTGAATCTGATTTTACTACCCCGTCTACGTTCAGTTGGCGATGACAATACTCCAGACACCATTCAATCAGCGGCCACAATTTTTCAGCCTCATTACGATTACCGGATGCCAAAGCATAACGTGCTGCACCATAGCCAACCATTGCTACATCACCACGATCACCCGCAACACCAAAACAATCAATCCCCTCTGCAATTATAGACGAGGGTAAAGGTTTATACTCATCATTCATATAGCGCATAAACAAGCCGAATGAATCCATAGCCGAACGATTTCCGGCTTGATAACCTAAATATGGAAAAAATGGATTGATATATTCAGCCTGATCATTTGCCCAAACAGCAGCATAATAAGCTTCTCCGCCAGGGCTTTGCATATATCCGCCTTTGGTATCAAATATGCTTTCCGAACCACGTATCTTGGCAAAAGAAAACATGGTATTGATTACGTCATTCGGAGTTTCTAACACAAGGTTACCTTGTATCCGTCTCAAAAATCTCCGACGTGCCAAAAGTTCATTATTAACATCCAGCGCCAACTCCTGATCATGTTTCTTATATCCTGCATAGACTACCTGAAACCAAGCTTTTTCTCCGGCTTTCAGTAGATAAGTACCATTTTTTACTGGAGAAGAAAGAGTGGCCGTTAATGTATAGCTACCCTCCACTCCTTTTGTCTCATCAGTAGAATAAGAAAGAGTGGTCGATGGGAATTGAACTGTCTGTGGGTGATCTGTCGTATTCTCCAACTCATATTTCTCACAGAAGGCCGGTTGTGATGTGGAAGGAAAAAGCGTACGTGTCAATGAAATCCCCCTAGCAGCATATATACTCTTTACAGTCATAATTCCATTCAACGATACAGTCTCCACCTTTTCCCCTACTAACGGCTGGCCATTTACAAGACATAAATGTGCCCAGTCCCCATTAAAATGGTGTTGTAAACTACCATGGGTATCATTAGGGATAGTACGAAAAGTAGGTAAAACCATATTCCGGTCAATCACCCATTCACCTGCCTCATTAACACCATAGCGCAATACCGTTGAAACTTTCAGTCCACTCATTTCAATGTGGTCATTATGCGCCCCATTCACTTTCCAGCAAATACTATCGGAAGAAGCAATCATCCATCTCATTATCTCACTGGCATTCAAAAAATCAGTATATAATCCAATTAGTAATAGTGCAAGCCACACTGTCTTTTGTCTGGTCATCATATCTTATAGTATTATTAAAAAAATTTACACTAATAAATTATAAAATCTCAATATAATAGATGCAATAGAATGAAATACAGCTTTATGTATAAACTACTCTTCTTTCGAATTAACAAAATCTTTAGGCAATACTCCAAATTGCTTTTGAAAACATTTAGCAAAGTAAGACGGAGAATTAAATCCTACCATATAACAGATTTCATTCACACGGTTTTCTCCCTCTTTCAGCAATTGGGCCGCCTTTTTCAAACGCTCCAAGCGTAAAAACTCATTCGGGCTCAAATCCAAGACTCCCTTTATTTTCCGATAAAAGTTAGACCTGCTCATATTCAGCTTATCCGCCATATCATCCATGCTAAATTCAGGGTTGCCATAATTAATTTGGATTACTTCGTTCAACCTCTTAATAAACTCCTCATCAGCTTTTGTTAAGGCCATTGTATTAGCAGCTATAAAAGGAGACTCTGCAAAAGCCTGACGTAATTTTTCCCTATTCTGAATAAGATTAGAAGCACATGCTTGCAGATATTCTACAGAGAAAGGTTTTTCAATATAAGCATCTGCCCCCAGTTCCATCCCTTCTATCTTTGATTGTATATTGGTCTTGGCAGTCAGCAGGATGACAGGAATATGACTGTAATTCAAATCTGACTTAATAGTCTTACATAATTCAAAACCATCCATCACGGGCATCACAACATCACTTATCACTAAGTTCACATAATTGCCATCGAGCACCTGTAAGGCTTCTGCACCATTAGTGGCTGTCAGCACTGTATAATCTCTCGACAATTGACGGACAACAAAAGTTAGCATATCAGGATTATCTTCCACTACCAGCACAGCGGGGCGATTATCTTTCTTTCCTGCCTGCTCTGCAGGAATTTCGTTAACCCTTTCAATTTCAACCTCCGCCTCCGGAGTCAAAGTGATTGTCGTATCCTGAACAACCGGTAAAGTCAAACAGAAAATATTACTTTCCTCTCCTGCCTCCATAACCAACGTTCCCAGATGGAATTCAGCCAGCGAGCGGGAGAGTGCTAAACCGATTCCAGTACCGGTAGTCACCTTTCCGTCCTCTTGTTCATTAAAACGAACAAAAGGTTTAAAAATCTCCTCTTTCATTGCATCAGGAATAATTACTCCATCGTTCACTGTGCGAATACGGAATAGATTATTATCATCCCTTTGGGGAGCTTCCAACATTACATGTACATAACTTTCGGCATATTTCATTCCATTGTTCAGCAGATTGCTAATAATCTTCGTAAATGCTTCCTGATTAACATGAGCATAGAAGTCCTTCTCTGGAACCTGTAGGGTAAAATCCAACCCTTTCTGTTTTGCAAGAGAAGTGAAACGTACATGGGTTTCTTTCAGTACTTCCGTTATATTGCATTTTGCAAAGTTCAACCGGAATCCCTGGCTTTCCGTCTTGCGAAAGTCAAGTAGCTGATTGGTCAGATTAAGTAATCGTTCCGTGTTCTGTTTCATGACGTTCAAGTCCTCACGGGTTTCAGCATCCACTTGTTTTTTCAGTATGATGTTTTCCAACGGACCTTTAATCAATGTCAGCGGTGTACGTATCTCATGAGCTACATTCGTGAAAAAGTCAATCTTTGCATGATAAACCTCACGCTCCTTCTCCTGCTCAAACTTCTCCATCTGCCTGCGATGCTTATTATTACTACGTCTTTTGAAATACATAATTATATACAAAGAACAACCTATAATCAACAAAGCATACACAAAATAAGCCCAAGCAGAAAAATAAAAAGGCGGAAGGATATGCACTTTTAATGATATTTCGTTTTCATTCCATACTCCGTCACTATTAGAAACTTTCACCTTGAATGTATAATTGCCATATCGCAGATTGGAATAAGTAACGATAGGACTTTCGCCAATTGTCAGCCAATCTGCATCAAAACCATCCAGTTTATACATGATTTTACTCATTCTTGGAGCTTGAAAGTCTAATGCTGTTACCCGGAAAGAAAAAGAGTTCTGGTTAGACTGGAGAATGAGTTCATCAGAGAAAGTGATACTCTTTTTCAATGGAGATCCCGGTTCACCGACATACACTTCTTTACCAAACAACAGGAAATCCGTAATCACAATAGATGGAAGCGACCTATTCTCTGAAAAAGTTTTCGGGTTGAAAGCGATAAAACCGTCGATACTTCCCAAATAAATCGTACCGTCTTCCGTCTCCAGACTGGAGCGGTAATTAAACTGATCGCCCAGCAGACCATTAGAGGTAGTATATACTTTCATTGTTCCGGTAGTAGGTTGGAAACATACGAGCCCATTATTCGTTGTCAACCAGAAAAATCCGTCTTTATCTTCTACAATCTGATAAACAACATCGTTTGGCAATCCGTCTGCCAGATTATAGCTGGTAAAAGTTTCCGTTTCCGGGTGGAACAGGCAGAACCCTCCGCCTTGAGTTGTCAACCAAACTTGCCGGTGAGAATCTTCGAAGATACTTACCACTTTATCATACGGAAGGCTTTTCGGATCATTTTCATTGTGCAGATAATTCTTCCATTTCTTCTCGCTTACATTATAACAGTAAGCGCCGTTTGCATAAGTGGCCAGCCAAAGGTTTCCTCCGAAATCTTCTTTTATGTCATATACAAACCGGCCATTCAGCTCTGGTATCCGGTCAAAATCGTCAGATTGTCTATTATAACGCAACAAACCGAATAAAGTACCCAGATAAATATCCCCTGTCGTCGTTCTACAAATAGAGAAAACACTGTTATCTATCAATGAGCGGGGCGAATCTGTCTTCTGATAGGTTTTCACAATAGCTCCCGTACGCGTATCCACCACTTTCACTCCTTTCGAAAAAGTGCCCACCCAAAGGTTATCATCAACTAAACACAGCCCATGAACATTTGTAAAAGCATTGCTTGGTGTAAAAAAAGAAAAAGTCTTGGTCTTAGGATTAAAACGATTCAGACCGCCATCTTCTGTACCAATCCACAGAATTCCTTGGTTATCCTGACAGAACTCACGTACCCGTTTCCCATGCAAACCTTTATCAGTCCCTTTGGGATAATATTTCTCGAAGTTCGTATAAAAACGGGGATAGTAGTTTATACCACCAAAGTAAGAACCAATCCATATGCCACCCTCACGATCTTTACACAATGAATAAATGGCATTATCGGATAAAGAATAAGGGTCATTGATCGAACTGCGCAAATGGGCGTACTTACTTAACCGGAAATTATAAATATAAAGTCCCGACTCTGCACCAATCCATAGTTCATTGTCAGAAGCGACCAACAGTTCACGACAGAAAACAGGCTCTCCACTTTCATCTTCTGAAAGCAAGTCATGCAATTTGTTAGAGGTCAGGTTCAGCTCTTTCACCCCTCCCTTTAAAGAACCTACATACAGACAATTGTATGCACCTTTCACAATACAGGTCACTACGTCGTTCGCATAAAATTCCTTGTTATCCAGAGGCGAAAGATAAGGATGAAGGGTTTGCAGACGGTCTTTCGAATAGAATAGTCCATCACCATAACAGCCGATCCAAAGGGTTCCGCTATTGTCAAAAGCAAAGGTCTCAACATTAGTAGTAAGAAAGGAGAAGTTCTGTAAGGTATAGTTTTGAAGCTCTCCTTTTTCGAGATTATAACAGAACAGTCCCTGTGATTCCACTGCCACCCAAACGCATCCTTCGTTGTCTCCGGAAATTGCGGTTACAGTATGTTCTATTTTAGTGTTTTCCTCACTCAATTCGGTAAAGTGCCGGAAAGAGTCTTTTTCAGGATCATAGATATAAAGTCCCACGTCAGTACCTACCCAAATATCTCCTTTCGTATCTTCATAAAGTGCTGTGATAAAATTATTTCCGATACTCCGTCGAGTACGGTCATCATGTTTGAATTTACGGAATGATAAACCGTCATATCTATTCAAGCCATCTTTGGTGCCGAACCACATAAAGCCTTGCCTGTCCTGCAAAATCGCATTAACCGTATTCTGGGATAAGCCGTTTTGTACACTTAGATTTTTAAAATAATAATGTTCATCCGCCATTTGTGCATGGCAGCTTATCTGATAGCCTATTAAACAGATTAAAAGTATTAGAACTTTCTTCATAAATATACATATTTTCTATCCTTCCGTTTGAGTTACCAAATGTAGGCAAAATCACAGCGGAAAGATAGTAAATATGTCTCAATGAATGAAAGAATAGTCCTATTTTTCTATTCGGATACGCCGCGTCAACTGCTACAACGGCTTTTGGTGTAGCTAAAAAAGGAACCAGACCGGAAGACACATCTTTCAGCACCTCCACAAAAACACCTCCCAAACCGCAAAGTACCACACTGTCACTTTTAGCAATAACAATACCTTATTTATACCTGAAACAGAATTATTGAGCATCTCTATCATATAGCGTTCTCATTCCCTGACAATAGTTACCGTATCTATTTTGTATCTATATGCCCCAAAAAGCCCTGTCAGATATCAGTAGTTATCACCTCAACTATTAATAACTACCTCCTTAATTATTAATAATTGAAAAACCCATCAGAATACTTTAAAATCAAACATAGCTACTTAGGAAAACAAATATTAGCACATCAGAGAAATACCTAATAACCAATCAAGAAAAACTGGCTTAATACAGAAGAGAATTCAGCCAGTAAATCCTTGCGCAGTTCGCTGTCAGCAGCAAACAAAGCGGTAGACAATATTTCTCCTATTGCCCCATTAGTTGTAACTACAGATATCTGTCGAGCACCTTCCACCAATTTTCCATCTCGAGGAGAAACAATATGCCGACGTTCAGGAGAGTCATTACCAGAGGTTGTAAGACACTCATTATGAAGAAGTATATTATTGACTTTCCATCCCGTTCCTACCGGATGATTACCTAAAGCAAGGACGGAACTGTTTCCCATATTTATCAATGCATTTTCTATCACACACTCATTCAATATGCTTTTAATTGTTTCCAAAGCATACCCTTTGAGGAAACCAGATAAGTTGACAGCAACTCCCGGTCGTGAAAAATAGATACTATGATCTTCAGCTGATAAATGGACCGATTGTATCGTGTTCTGATTGTAATTTTCTGAATGGACTGTAATATCAAAACACCCCAGAGTCTTCCCATTATATTCCAGACATAGATCAATCATTGAATAGAGTTCTTCGCTAAGAACGACCGGAGAAACAAAAGCTGTCCGGTTGACATAAGCCAATTCACTGGCCGGATTATAAAAGTTCGCCATCTTTTCCAACCGGCACAATGCATCATAAATACAATTGACCACAAACAACAATTCTCCTTCCGTTTTCTTGCTATACAGGATAATATCCACCCGTGTATGCATGGAAAGAAACCAGGCATAAAGCAGTCCACTGCCTTCATGGGACGGCTTATACATATGTTGAATAGGGACTTGCATCGTATAGCAGGACAAATTAGGCACGGATTACCCAAATTACACGATTGCTATTTCATTAGAACAACCGTGAAATTCGCGCAATCCGTGCCTGAATAAAAAGTCGTAAAGAATTTTGACATATCTCCCACAATAATATGGAATACGCCTTACTTCAGTTCTTTAATTTTCACGTTCTTGAACCATACTTCGTCTCCGTGATCCTGAAGAAGTATATTTCCTTCCTCCGGATTTCCGAAATTAGGCCAGTTTTTATATTTACTGTATGCTACCAATGCATTCCACATATCATTGTTACGATCATATTCAATCAATTTAACTCCGTTCAACCAATGTTCTACATGGTTACCTTTTACGATAATGGTAGCAGTATTAAACTCTTTCTTGTTGAAAGGTTTATTCTTAGGAGCCGGAATCAAATCATACAACGAACCTAGCTTTCTGTTACCTTTCACACCCAGTTTTGCATCAGGATGTTTGTCATCATCAAGAATCTGGAATTCACAACCGATAGCAGAGCCTGCACCTTTATTCATATCCGGGTTTACGAAATATTTAATTCCGCTATTGGCACCTTCGGTAATCTTAAAATCTACTTTCAGAATAAAGTTCTTGTATTTACGGGTAGTCACAATATCACCGCCATTAGCAGATTCAGCGCCACCACTCTTCATTACTTTCAGAATTCCATCTTCTATCTTCCAGCCTTTTGCAGGGAAAGTAGAAAGCTTAGCTCCTCTCCATCCATCAGTAGTCTTACCATCCCATAATAGAGTCCATCCTTCTTTTACTTCATTCGGAGAAATCGTGTTGGCAATCAGATTCACTTCCGGTGCAGCTTGCGCTTCCGGTGTCTGATAGCGTTCTACGTCTGTCGTACAAATGCGGATATCTTTCCAACTAACAGTTTTACCTTCATCTGCCGCATTTCCAATGGCATGCACTTGCAAAGCAATGAAGCCCACAGGAGTCATATCATCCCAGATATTAGCACAAGGTACTCCGTTTATCCAAGTACGGATTGAGTTACCCACAGCCTCAATACGAGCTTTATTCCATGCATTATTCTTAAAAGCGGTTTTTGCCGACGGATTCAGCGTCAAAGGATAAAGCCAGTTTCTACGTGCCTCATCATAGATACCACCTGACCAAGCGCGTTTGGAAGGATCGATCTCAAACTGATAACCGTGTACACGACCTTTCTTATAATCTTTCTTGCTTTCACTACGAAGCTGTACTCCGGAATTTAAACCGTCATCTACCTTGAAGTCAAACTCAAGGATAAAGTCACCATAATTCTTTGTCGTTGCCAAAAAAGTATTGGGTGTTCCCATTTTAGATACACCGACAATGGCACCATCTACAATTTTATACTCGGCTTTGCCATTCAATTTCTTCCATCCTTTCAGGTTTTTCTCATTGAAAAGAGGTTCCCAATTCTGCGCACCTAAAGAAGCGGTACAGAATAAAAGTAAAGTTAATACGATATTCTTCTTCATAATCATTGATTAGTCTTTCCCACTCCCTTATATTAGAAGAAGGAATGGAAAAGGCTATTTTCTATTTATAATTTATAAAATTCATCCCAACCTTTACGCGGTGGAAGTCCCGCCAGCATTGCATTAGCAAATTCATTATTTGTAATCTGCTTCGTACGAGGATCAAAGAACAACTGTGTATTAAGTCGTTGAGCCATCACCCCCAGTGAGAATACCTGACTCAACACTCCATTGATTTCGAACGGTGAGCGTGTCTTTTCAATACCGTTACATGCCAACAAGAAGTTCTCGAAGTGATTGGAAGGACTTTTAGGAACCTTCGGCAACTTGTCTGCCATCTCTTTTGCTTTCTCCTCCGGAATTATAGACAAAGTGCTTCCATGACTACCACCCTTGAAGATCAAATCCTTAGTATAAATGATCTTTCCTGGATTCAACTTAGACTTCGGAGTATCTCCCTGATTAGTTACCGGGATGTTCGGATCTAGTCCCGAAACTCCATACCCGGCAGGAATAGGAGGAAGATTATCCAAACCATCATACCAGGTAATATCTACCGGTGGCATTCCTTTACGCTGCGGGAAACGGAAGAGAATCGTGGAAGAATACGGGAAGAAGTAATCATTATGCCCTTTTGCATATTGCATAGTGACTTCGTATGGCAATCCCAGTTCCAGGAATTCGTGAGCCGTGTCGAGGATATGTGCTCCCCAGTCGCCCAATGCTCCCATACCAAAATCATACCAACAACGCCATTGTCCCAAATGATAATCTTTATTATACTCGTGATAAGGAGTAACTCCGAGCCAAGTGTCCCAATCCAGATCTTTCGGCAGTTGCTGACCGGAAGGAAGTTTATAAATATTAGTGTCCCATTTATGCCAACGACGTGGGTTATTCATGTGGGCAGTGATAGCAGTAACGTCTTTGATAATTCCCGCATCCATCCAGGCTTTAAACTGGAAATAGTTTGCTTCAGAATGTCCCTGATTTCCTACTTGAGTAACCAAGTTCGGACGTTTAAGCGCAGCTTGCATCAACAGTTCCGCTTCATAGAAGGTACGTGCCAGCGGTTTCTCTACATATACGTGCTTTCCGGATGCCAAAGCCAGCATACTGATCGGGAAATGCGAATGGTCGGGAGTAGCAATTGCTACAGCATCAAATTCGTTACCGGCCTTATCAAACATTTGGCGGAAATCCCTAAACTGCTTTGCTTTCGGATATTTAGCCATTATCTTTTGTGTATGTTTGGCACCCATGTCTACATCACATAAAGCCACCACTTCCACCATACCTGTCCGTGCAAAGTCTTCAATAATCTGCTCTCCACGGTTGCCAATGCCGATATAAGCAATCTTCACTTTGTCACCTCTTCCTTTTTTAGGTGAAGCAGTTTGCGCATGTAATAAATCACCGGTTCCCAATGCCAATCCGGCTGAAGCCATCGACATCGTTTTCAAAAAATCCCTTCGTGTTACCATAAATTATTTATTTTCATTGATATTGATTAAGTTCTTTATTTTTAAATATGCAGAATAACTATCAACTCCTGTTCTTCTTTTTAAATAGTGCTTGCATTCCATAAAACAAGAGACGCAAAATCCCCCAGAAAGCATAAAGCACAAAAGTAAATATAATTATATAAAAAATAGACGTTATCATCTCCGTAAATGGTGCATGATAAGCAATAATTGCATAAAGATGTAGCAAATTAGATACTACGAAACAAACGAGTAAAGTGATTAACTCTATTTTCTTACGTCGTGCGGTTACAATCGTGTCTTTCATATTGCTTCGGATGTTTTTACAGATTGATGGTTCAGATAGTCTATTTTATACTCATCAGGGAAATAGAGTGTCCGTTCTTCTTCCAATGCCTGATGTCCCAACAAACAGAGCATACTTGCATAATACCCTTCTTCTGCGATGTTTTTAGGTTGTTTTTGTGTTATGACGGCCTCAACAAAAGCTTCCAACAACAATGATGTACCATCGCTCTTGGGACGTTCTCCGATAATGAATTCTCCTTTGTTTTCGTTTGCTGTTTCCGGCGCCCAGCTTGTTCCGGCAAAAGGCAGAGAGTCAAACACTTTGTTTTCCCAGTCATTCACCATTTGCAGGAAGGCCGGTGCAGGAGCTACACTTTCAAAGTAATATTTTCCCTTTTCCGGTTCTACCGTTCCGAGATTACCCATGATCTGTTCTTCCAGTCCATAGAATTTATTGGAAATAACAGAGTCAAATGTCATCTTTACCCCATCATCAAACACATATACACAGCTCACATTGTCATACACATCTCTGCCGTCTTTCCAATAAGTGATGGCACCGTGTCCCATCACCTTTTCGGGTATCTTACGCAAAGCCCAGCTTCCGATCTGAAGTTGATGGCAAGCGAGTTCCGTCATCAGTCCTTTTGAGAACTCTTTGTAAAGACGCCAATTTATCAGGCGTTCCAAATTGGGTGAAGGTACCGAACGTCTCCAATCCCCATTCCGATTCCAGAAAGTACGGATGGCATTTATTTCACCAAAGGTACCTGCATGAATCATCTCCATTGCTTTAATGTAACGAGGATCGAACAGGCGCTGTTGTCCTGTGAAGAATATCTTCCCTGTACTACGATGCTTCTGATACATACGGTAACACTCTTCCATCGTGAAACCTATTGACTTTTCACAGAACACATGCTTTCCTGCGTCGAAAGCATCCAATACGATCTTACAATGCGAGCTAAGAGGGGTAGCTACGAGTATAGCATCTATCGACTTATCTTCCAACACTTCCCGGTAGTCACCATACACTTTGGCATTAGGTGCAAGTTTCAATGCGTTCTCAATAGACGGTTTATAAATGTCGCACAATGCTACAATATCGACTTTGGGATTCTTAGCTAAAAATCCCATTAAAAACCGTCCCCGGGAACCAGGCCCGATAATTGCCAGACGACACTTCTCGTTTGAGGTGTTCATCACCTCCGAAAAAGCAGAAAGCCAAGGGCTTGCTGCAAGAAGAGTGCCAGCCCCGGCTATGCCTAAATTCTTTAGAAAATCCCGCCTGCTAATAGGGGTATGTTTCATGCTTGTGGTATTTAAGATTATAATTGGTTTATTTGAAAATCAGTTATTAAATACAGGTGCTTTTTGTGTTTCGTAAGAAGGAGATCCTCCCTCTACGTAAGGCCAACCTTCTTGGTCCCACTTGATCTGGTCCAACAACAGAATACGTCCGTTCTCCGGAGTTGATCTTGAAAATCCATGATACAGAAGCCAGTCTTGTCCGGCATCATCCTGGATAATCTGCGAACCGTGCCCATTGCCTACAAAATGATCATTCGCACCTATCACCAAAGAATAACCATTTTTCAACATCGGTTTACCAGTCTTGTCTTTGTACGGGCCCCATACTTTCTTGGAACGTCCCACTACGACTTTATATGTACTTTTCACTCCTTGACAACAACTTCCTATGGAGGCAAACATATAATAATAATCGCCGTGCTTATGGATATAAACAGCTTCAAAAGCAGTTCCCGCTATTCTCTTTTTTTTCGCTCCCGACATGATCGACAGCCCATCCGCAGTCAGTTCAATAACATATATTCCCCGGAAGCTGCCCCATACCAAATAGTTTCTCCCCTGATACTGCAGGAGACTGGGATCGATTGAGTTCTGTACACCGATCTCATTGCTACGAAACATCTTACCATGATCCGTAAAAGGTCCCTGCGGAGAGTTGGCCGTAGCTACCCCAATTCCGCACGTTTGTTCTCCTCCCCACACCGACATTGCATAATAAAGCACATATTTACCGTTAATATAATTAATGTCAGGTGCCCAGATTCCAGCTTTAGGTTCAAACCTGGGACGAGTTTTATTCGTAAATGCAGTGTTGCAATACGTCCATTCCACCAAATCTTTCGACCTCATGATCGGAACGTTTCTGGTAGATTCGGTAGCATACACATAAAAATAACCATCCGTAGCTTTAATCACCGTAGGGTCGGGCATGGCAATATCTACAACCGGATTCTTATAACTCACCGCAGACTTTGTCTGTGCTCTCCCCTGCGAAAGACAAGCACCTATCATGAATACGAAAACGAACAAATTTACATACTTTTTCATCAAATCATTCCTTTAAAAGCTCCTTTTTACCTTATCTTTATAGCTATAAATTAATATTAACTTACAAAATCTTTGGGTAACACTCCAAATTGCTTCTGGAAACACTTGGCAAAATAAGACGGAGAATTAAACCCTACCATATAGCAAATCTCATTTACCCGGTTTTCTCCCTCTTTCAATAATTGAGCAGCTCTCTTTAAACGCTCCAGACGAAGATATTCATTCGGACTCAAATCCAAGACGCCCTTTATCTTCCGATAGAAATTGGAACGGCTCATATTCAGGCTATCCGCCATATCATCCATGCTAAATTCCGGATTACTATAATTCACTTGGATAACCTCATTCAACTTCTTTATAAAATCTTCGTCAGCTTTTGTCAACGCCATCGTATTGGCAGCCACAAAAGGAGACTGTGCAAAAGCCTTACGTAGTTTCTCTCTATTCTGAATAAGGCTGGAAGCACAAGCCTGCAAATATTCCACAGAGAAAGGTTTCTCCAGATATGCGTCTGCTCCCAATTCCATTCCCTCTATCTTAGACTGGATATTCGTCTTCGCAGTCAACAGTATAACGGGAATATGACTATAATTCAAATCTGACTTTATTCTCTTACATAGTTCAAAACCATCCATCACAGGCATCACAACGTCACTAACCACTAGATTCACATAATTACCATCCAACACTTGTAACGCTTCCTCCCCGTTAGTAGCAGTCAATACAGCATATTCTTTCGATAGCTGACGCACTACAAAGGCAAGCATATCCGGATTATCTTCCACAACCAGCACTGTAGGACGGTTATCTTTCTTTTCCGCCTCTCCAGCAGGAATTTCGCTCATCTTGTCCATTCCTGCTTCCGGTTCCGGTGTTAAAGTGATTGTCATATCCTGAACTATCGGCAAAGTCAGACAGAAGGTATTATTTTCTTCCCCTTCTCCCATAGCCAGGGTTCCTTGATGCAGTTCTGCCAATGAACGGGAAAGAGCTAAGCCGATTCCTGTTCCAGTAGTCACTTTTCCGTCTTCTTTTTCATTAAAACGAACGAAAGGTTTGAAAATTTCCTCTTTCATCTCATTAGGAATAATTACTCCATCATTCTCTGTACGAATAAGGAATGAATTATTATCATCCGCTTCCGACACCTCCAAAAATATATGTACGTAGCTTTCAGCATACTTCACCCCATTGTTCAACAGATTACTGATAATCTTCGTAAACGCCTCCCGGTTCACATGTGCATAAAAATCCTTTTCAGGCACTTGCAAGGTGAATTCCAAACCTTTCTGTTTGGCAAGGGAAGTGAAACGCACATGAGTCTCTTTCAGTACCTCCGTTACATTGCATTTCGCAAAATTCAAGCGGAATCCCTGACTTTCCGTTTTACGGAAGTCAAGTAACTGGTTAGTCAGATTCAACAATCGTTCCGTATTCTGCTTCATTACATTCAGGTCTTCCCGCGTTTCCGCATCGACCTGTTTCTTCAATATAATGTTTTCCAACGGACCTTTAATCAATGTTAGCGGTGTACGTATCTCATGGGCCACATTCGTAAAGAAATCAATCTTTGCATGGTAAACTTCACGTTCCTTCTCCTGCTCGAATTTCTCCATCTGTCGTCGATGTTTGCTATTACTGCGTCTCTTGAAATACACAACAATTTGTAAAGAACAACCGATAATCAACAAAGCATACGCACAATACGCCCATATAGAAAGATAGAAAGGAGGAAGAATATGTACTTCCAATACCACTTCATCGTCACTCCATACTCCATCACTATTGGCAACTTTCACCCGGAAGGTATAATCACCATATCGAAGATTGGAGTAGGTAACAATAGGGCTTTCACCAACTGTCAACCAGTCTGTATCAAAGCCTTCCAACTTATACATAATCCGACTTGTCTTAGGAGCCTGAAAATCCAGCGCGGCTACACGGAAAGAGAAAGAATTCTGATTAGACTGGAGAACAAGCTGGTCAGAGAAAGTGATACTCTTTTCCAACGGAGAGCCCGGTTCACCAGCATATACTTCCTTTCCAAACAGAAAGAAATCAGTAATTACAATAGACGGGAGAAACTTGTTCTCGGAGAAATTCTTGGGATTAAAGGCTATAAAACCATCGATGCTACCCAAATAAATCGTACCATCCTCAGTTTCAAAGCTTGAACGATAATTAAACTGGTCGCCCAACAAGCCATTGGAGGTGGTATATACCTTCATCATTCCGGTAGTAGGTTGAAAGCAGACCAAACCGTTATTAGTTGTCAACCACAAAAATCCTTCTTTGTCCTCCACAATCTGGTATACAACATCGTTCGGCAGTCCGGCCGACAAATTATAATTGGCAAATGTCTCCGTATCCGGCTGAAAACGACAAAAACCTCCTCCTTGAGTAGTCAACCAGATTTGTCGGTGAGAGTCTTCAAAGATACTTAATACCTTATCATACGGGAGACTCTTCGGGTTATTTTCATCGTGCAAATAATTCTTCCATTTCTTTTCACTCACATTGTAGCAATAGGCTCCATTAGCATAAGTTGCCAACCATAGATTTCCTCCGGAGTCCTCCTTTATGTCATACACAAACCGACCGTTCAGTTCCGGTATCCGGTCGAAATCATCAGACTGTTTATTATATCGGAGCAAGCCGAATAAAGTTCCCAGGTAAATATCACCGGTCGTTGTGCAGCAAATAGAGAAAACACTATTATCTATCAATGAACGGGGAGAATCCGTTTTCTGATAGGTTTTCACGATAGCTCCCGTACGCGTATCTACTACTTTCACTCCTTTTGAAAAGGTTCCTACCCAAAGATGATCTCCAATTAAACATAAACCATGCACATTGGTAAAAGCACTACTGGGTGTAAAGAAGGAGAATGTTTTGGTCTTGGGGTTGAAACGATTCAGACCACCGTCCTCCGTACCAATCCACAGAATACCTTGATTATCCTGACAGAACTCACGTACTCGTTTCCCACGCAAACCATTATCAGTCCCTTTGGGATAATATTTCTCGAAATACGTATAAAAACGAGGATAGTAATTCACACCGCCAAAATAAGAGCCAATCCAGATACCACCCTCGCGATCCTTACACAATGAATAAATAGCATTGTCGGATAAAGAATAAGGGTCGTTGATCGAACTGCGCAAATGAACATACTTACCCATTCGGAGATTATAAATATAAAGTCCTGATTCTGCGCCAATCCACAATTCGTTGTCAGAAGCTACCAGCAGTTCACGACAAAAAACAGCCTCTCCACTTTCATCTTTAGAGAGTAAATCATGCAGTTTGTTAGAGGTCAGGTTCAGTTCTTTCACTCCTCCTTTTAAAGAGCCTATATATAGACAATTATATGCTCCTTTCACCAGACCTATCACGACATCATTCTCATAAGTTTTTTGATCGTCTACAGGTGATACATAAGGATGAAGGGTTTGCAAACGGTCTTTCGAATAGAAAAGTCCATCACCATAGCAACCAATCCAAAGGGTTCCGCTATTATCGAAAACAAAAGACTGGACATTGGTGGAGATAAAAGAAAAGTTCTTCAATGTGTGGTTCTGGAGTGTTCCTTCCTCCAGATCATAACAAAATAGTCCCTGCGACTCTACCGCTACCCAGACACATCCTTTGTTGTCTCCGGAGATTGCAGTTACGGTATGCTCTATTTTCGTGTTTTCTGCGCTCAATTCAGCAAAATGACGGAAAGAATCTTTTTCCGGATTATAGATATAAAGTCCTACATCCGTACCTACCCAGATATCTCCTTTTGAGTCCTCATAAAGAGCTGTGATAAAATTATTACCAATGCTCCGCCGTGTGCGGTCATCATGTTTGAATTTGCGGAATGACAAACCGTCATATCTATTCAAACCATCTTTTGTGCCGAACCACATAAAGCCCTGCTTATCCTGCAAAATCGCATTGACCGTATTTTGAGATAACCCGTTCTGTACACTAAGATTTTTGAAATAATAATGCTCGTCCGCCATTTGCGCATGGCAGCCGATCTGATAGCCGATTAAACAGATTAAAAATATGAGAACTTTCTTCATAAATATACGTATTTTCTATCCTTCCGTTTGAGTTACCAAATGTAGGCAAAATCACAGCGGAAAGATAGTAAATATGTCTCAATGAATGAAAGAATAGTCCTATTTTTCTATTCTGATACGCGCGTCAACTGCTACAACGGCCTTTTCTGTTGCTAAGAGCGGATTTATATCCATTTCTTTGATCTCTGTAGCGAAACGTAGTAAAGTGGACAAACGGACAATAATTTCAGCAAATTTATCTTCGTTGACTCCCTTTTGCCCACGTGTTCCCTGAATGATTTTATAAGCACGCAAAGAATGAATCATTGAATAAGCTTCTTCGTAAGAAAGCGGAGCCAAACCGGAAGATACATCTTTCAGCACCTCCACAAAAATACCTCCCAAACCACAAAGTACCACGTGACCGAACTTCTCTTCATATTTTGCGCCAACAAACAGTTCCGTACCTTTCAGCATCGGCTGTACCATAATTGCTCTTGCATCAAGTATCTGCATCATACGATCGAATTCCAGTGCCAGATGTTGCTCACTTTTAATGTTCAAAACGACACCACCGACATCTGATTTGTGCACAGGACCAACAACCTTGGCAACTACCGGAAATCCGCACCGACGGGCAAAAGCTACTATCTCCTCTTTATTGTCGGAAACAAATTCATCTACCAACGGAATACCGGCAGCGTGCAACAATGCCTGTACATAATTGGGAGCGATATAACCATCCTCCGGAATAGAATCAATAATACGACGAATCCTCGGAACGTCCACTCCGAACAGTTCTATTTCAGGAACTGCCGGTTTAGGAGCATTGACGATACGTGAAAGGGCAGTACCCAAGGTCACTTCGTCTGCAAAATTCACATGCCCTTTTGCCAGGAAGGCGGAAACCTCTGCTCCGGCTGTATTAATGGAAGGAAGAATGGGAAAAATCGGTTTCTTGCAAGTCTGCATCTTTTCATGAAGCACATCATACATTTCAAACATAGTAACCAATCCCGGAGTTCCGAAGATAGCCATCATGGCGTCTATATTATCAAGCTTTTCCTCGCAGTAGTCAATGCAAAGGCGCAGATGTTCCGGTGTTCCGGTAGCCAGAATATCAATAGGATTCCCGACGGCAGCACCGGGGAATAGTTGGGCTTTTAGTTCCTCGGCTACTTCTCCCTCCAGCTTAGGCACATTCAGTCCGCCTTTACTCAAGGCATCTGTCAGCATCACTCCCGGGCCTCCGGCATGAGTGATAATGGCAAAATTCTTTCCTTTCAATTCGGGTAAAGTAAACACGCAACCTACGGTAGTCAATTCCTCACGAGAGAAACAGCGCACAATCCCTGCTTTACGGAACAAAGCCTCTACTGCCGAATCGGAACTGGCGATTGCTCCTGTATGGGAAGATGCCGCCCGGCTTCCGCTCTCCGAACTTCCGGCTTTGATTGCCGCAATCTTGCACCCTTTTCTAATCAAAGACGAAGCATGGAATAACAACCTGTCCGGATTCTGAATACTTTCAATATAGAGTAGTTTCAGATGAGAATCTTTTTCGGGATCGAAGTTCTCATCCATAAATTGCAATACATCTTCCACGCCGATCTGCTTGGCGTTTCCCACCGACCAGACTGAATTGAACTGCAAACCTTTTGTTACGGCACTTTCGAGAATAAATACCGCCGTAGCACCGGAGCTGGAAATCAAGTCCACCCCTTTGGGGTTTAAGTTAGGAATCGGCTGGCTGAATACACTATGATGCCATGTATTCATCAATCCAATACAATTAGGACCAATCAGTGAAGCACCGTATTTATTGACTGTTTCCAAAATACGTTCTTCCAACAGTGCCCCTTCGTGAGTTTCTTCACCAAAACCTGCCGAAAGTATGATAAATGCCCTAGTTTGTTTCTTGCTAGCCAATGTTTCCACCATATCAGGACACATCGAAGCAGGCACAGCCAACACCGCCAGATCTGTGTCCGGCAGATCACTCACATCCGCAAAGGCGGGAACTCCCTGTACTTCCTTCTCCTTCGGATTCACCGCCCGAAGTTCTCCCTGATAACCTCCGTTTATCAAATTCTTTAATATTGCGCCACCCGGCTTATGTACATTATTCGATGCCCCTACTACGACAATGCTTTCAGGACGAAGCAACTGGGTTGTTATCATATCATGCTTTGGTTTTCGTTTAACTTAGGTACAAATATATTCTTTCTTATGAGAAAAAAGAAAGAAAAAGGGGAGAATTGTATGCGGAAACAGACTATCAAAGAGAAAAGAACAGAAGATCAGATGGATTATACTTACTTTTTGAGAAATGAAGTAATTATCTCATCATGTACTTCAATTATATTCTGCCCGATGTACAATGAAGAAAGACAATAATGTAGTATATTTGCACACTTACAAACCAACATATATGAAGAAAAACTTACGACTTATCATTGCAATTATATTATCTGGAAGTTGTTTTATATCTTTCTTTACTCAGTGTACCGGTGCATCCAAACAACAAAGTCCGGTAGTACAAACTAGCATCGAAAAGAATAAGGCGGATACAACGCAGACCGAAATCAAAGAAAACGACAACATTGACGAAGACGCAGGAACTACACACCCTGCCGAACGTACATTCATTGATAAAACTACTTCAGAAGACGGAATCGTCATTAGTCACTATACAGAAGACGAAGGTTATACAAATATCTTCGAATATACATGTCCTAATATGGACATGCAACAAGTCTATAACCAGAAAGTGCGCAACATTGAGAAACTTCTGCGGAAAAAACTGCCCGAAAACAACTCACATTATAAAATTGAAACTGACAGCGTCGGGCTGTTAGAAGTGACTTATACATACAAAACCAAGAATCATCTGAAAATCGAACTGTTTTATGGAGGAGGTGTTACCTATGTTGAAATGATTCGTCAAGGAAAGGATGTGAAGGTGGTGGAACAGTATTGTGCTGATTAAAAAGGTATTCCATGTCTTGAATAAATGAGTCGTCTAACACAAACATCATTTTTATATTCCATCAACAACAATTATCACAACAGATACAAGTTCAATTACTTAGATACTCCTAATCTGTTTCGATCTTAAAAATAGAACATAATAGAAAATATAAAAATACCCCGATACAAATTGGCTATTTTCTAGCCAACTTATATCAGGGTAAAACACTTTCTTTTTACCTGTTTTTTTATTACGAAACGTTCCTGTTTCATTCTGTGACCACTTTTCAATGAAATAATCTGTGTTAATCCGTGTAATCTGTGGTGAAAAGTCACTATCTTTGCACATTGCAAAGTTGAAAACAACAAAAATCACACTATATAATGGAAAAGAAATTCAAAAGAACCACCGTCACATCGGCACTGCCGTATGCGAACGGTCCTGTCCATATCGGTCACTTGGCTGGTGTATACGTACCGGCAGATATTTATGTGCGTTATCTGCGTCTGAAAAAAGAAGATGTATTATTCATCGGAGGTTCGGACGAACACGGGGTACCTATCACGATTCGTGCCAAGAAAGAAGGAATTACTCCGCAGGATGTAGTAGACCGTTATCATTCGCTGATAAAAAAATCATTCGAAGAATTCGGTATCTCATTCGACGTGTATAGCCGCACCACTTCACCGACGCATCACCAATTGGCTTCGGATTTCTTCAAAACATTGTACGATAAAGGCGAATTCATCGAAAAAACGTCTGAACAATATTACGACGAGGAAGCAAAAACATTCCTTGCCGACCGTTATATCACCGGAGAATGTCCCCACTGTCATTCAGAAGGCGCTTACGGCGACCAATGCGAAAAGTGCGGAACCTCACTTTCTCCTACGGATCTTATCAACCCGAAAAGCGCCATCAGCGGCAGCAAACCGGTAATGAAAGAAACCAAACACTGGTATCTTCCTCTCGACAAGCACGAAGGATGGCTGCGCAAATGGATTCTGGAAGATCATAAAGAATGGCGTCCCAACGTATACGGCCAATGCAAGAGCTGGCTCGACATGGGACTGCAACCACGTGCCGTGAGCCGTGACCTCGATTGGGGTATCCCTGTTCCCGTAGAAGGAGCAGAAGGCAAAGTGCTCTACGTATGGTTTGACGCTCCTATCGGATACATCTCCAATACCAAAGAACTTCTCCCCGACAGTTGGGAAACATGGTGGAAAGATCCTGAAACCCGCCTGATCCATTTCATCGGGAAAGACAACATCGTGTTCCACTGCATCGTATTCCCTGCCATGCTGAAAGCAGAAGGCAGCTATATCCTGCCGGACAACGTGCCGAGCAACGAATTCCTCAACCTCGAAGGAGACAAAATCTCCACTTCCCGCAACTGGGCTGTATGGTTGCACGAATACCTGGCGGACTTCCCCGGCAAACAGGACGTACTCCGCTACGTACTGACCGCCAACGCACCGGAAACAAAAGACAACGACTTCACCTGGAAAGACTTCCAGGCACGCAATAACAACGAACTGGTAGCCGTATACGGTAACTTCGTGAACCGTGCAATGGTATTGACTCAAAAATACTTCGACGGGCGCGTACCTGCACAAGGTGAACTGACCGACTACGACAAGGAAACGCTGAAAGAATTTGCAGACGTAAAAGCAGAAGTGGAAAAACTGCTCGACGTATTCAAATTCCGCGATGCACAGAAAGAAGCCATGAACTTGGCACGTATCGGCAACAAATACCTGGCCGACACTGAACCGTGGAAACTGGCAAAAACAGATATGGAGCGTGTCGGTACCATCCTCAACATCTCCCTGCAACTGGTTGCCAACCTTGCCATCGCTTTCGATCCGTTCCTGCCGTTCAGCTCGGAAAAACTCCGCAAAATGCTGAACATGAATACTTTCGAATGGTCTGAACTGGGACGCGACAACCTTCTGCCTGTAGGTCACCAATTGAACAAACCGGAATTATTGTTCGAAAAGATTGAGGACGCTACTATCGAAGCACAAGTACAAAAATTGCTCGATACAAAGAAAGCAAATGAAGAAGCCAACTACAAGGCTAATCCTATCCGTCCGAACATCGAATTCGACGACTTCACGAAACTGGATATCCGTGTAGGTACCATTCTTGAATGTCAGAAAGTGCCGAAAGCTGATAAACTGCTGCAATTCAAGATTGACGACGGACTGGAAACACGTACCATCGTATCGGGTATTGCCAAACATTATCAACCGGAAGAACTGGTAGGCAAACAGGTTTGCTTCATCGCCAACCTTGCTCCGCGCAAACTGAAAGGCATCGTCAGCGAAGGCATGATTCTAAGTGCCGAAAACAACGACGGCAGTCTGGCAGTTATTATGCCGGGACGTGAGGTGAAGCCGGGCAGCGAAGTAAAATAAAGATTTCCAATTGCGCCTACAGTATAGGCGCAATTAGAAATAACTAATTAGCTTTTCGCCAACAATTTTACAAAACATATCCAATAGTGAACGCAGTGCGTTCACTATTGATTACACCTACCTAACATACAACTTATCCAACAGAAAGTAGAAGAATGGAAGAAAGAATTTTCCGAACAGCAACAAGCAAAGATACTATCCGATAAAGTAAAATAATAGCATGAGCGAGAATCAGTCACTAAAAGAAAAAACAGCCAAAGGACTATTTTGGGGAGGATTCAGCAACGGCATACAGCAGTTGCTAACTCTTGTTTTCGGAATTTTCTTAGGACGATTGCTTACCCCTTCAGACTATGGTATGGTAGGAATGTTGTCCATTTTCTCCCTCATAGCCAGCTCAATACAAGAAAGTGGTTTCACAGCCGCCCTTGTCACTAGAAAAGAAGTAACTCATAAAGATTATAATGCCGTATTCTGGTTCAACATTTCAATCAGTCTGTGCTTGTATCTAGTATTATTCCTGTGCGCACCACTCATTGCTGATTTTTACAAAACTCCTGAACTGAAATCGCTAGCCCGATATGCTTTCACAGGCTTTGTCATCGCTAGTTTGGGAATATCCCACAGTGCCTATTTGCAGCGTAATCTGATGATTAAGCAACGGTCTTTATCCATGGTTATCGGAGTTACCATATCCGGCATTGCCGGAGTCACACTTGCCTATCTAGGCTTCTCATATTGGGGGTATGCCACACAAGGCATAGTTTACGTAGCCGTCAATACAGCTTGCAACTGGTACTTTTCAAGTTGGCGGCCTACGTTCGAATTCAATCTCGCTCCTATAAAACAGATGTTCGGATTCAGTGGAAAACTTTTAATTACCAATATCTTCAATCACATCAACAACAATCTGTTTTCCGTGATACTGGGTAAGTTCTACACCGAAAAGGAAGTAGGATATTACAATCAGGCCAACAAATGGTGTACAATGGGGCAATCTTTCATATCGGGCATGATAAACGGAGTGGCACAGCCGGTACTCACCAAAGTGTCGGACGACCTCGAACGACAAAAACGGGTATTTCGCAAAATGCTGCGTTTCACCGCCTTTGTCTCGTTTCCTGCCATGTTGGGATTGTCCATTATATCGCAAGAACTAATTACTATTGCCATCACCGACAAATGGCACTCCAGTATATCTATCATGCAAATACTCTGTATTAGTGGAGCTTTTATCCCTATTGCAGGACTCTATCAGCAACTCATCATCAGCAAAGGAAAATCCCGCATCTATATGTGGAACACCATAGCGCTCGGCATAATCCTACTGTCAGGCGTTCTGTTAGTCCACGCACACGGGATCTATGCCATGCTCGCCGTCTATGTATCCACCAATATACTGTGGCTACTGACGTGGCACTACTTCGTATGGCAAGAAATCGGACTAAAGCTGCGCCATGCACTGATAGACATACTTCCATACGCTGTCATTGCAGCTACGGTAATGGTAATCACCTATTATTCCACCCGTTCCATCGAGAATATTTATCTCCGCCTGGCAAGCAAGATAGTGCTCGCAGCAGCACTCTACGTAACCGCCATGTGGGGCAGCCGTTCGGTCACCTTTAAAGAAAGCATCCAGTATTTCATCAAAAAGAAGACACATGAACCCCAATGATCTTGCCACCAAATACCGCCTTCTGAATCGTTCTTTCAAAAAGACGATGATCTATCACATAGGTATAGACGCCGGATTCTTTACCGAATACACCTATATGCTCCATGCAATGCTCTATTGCCTGCAACACAAAATACAGTTCAAGCTTTACTCCGACGACGCCAACTTCGGATGGGAAAAAGGCTGGGAAGACTGTTTCGCACCTTTCTGCGAGCAAGTGCACGAACCGTTTCACCACACCTACAACACCCATCGCCTGCCTTCATGGCAAGCATTGATGAAAGACAAAAAACTATCTAAAGCGAAGTTACTGAAATGGAAACTGAAAGTAACCTGCAAGAACATCATCGGAAAAGCCCTTGCTTTCTTCACGTATGGTAAACCGGTGTTGCTCAACTTCCAAGTGACATTCAACCCCAACCAGCGCTTCCATATCCTCGAACTGGGAATAGACGGTGACTACCTCCACACCTTCCAAAAACTGACGGAAATCACCTGGAAACTCAACGACACCACCGCACAGGAATGTCGCCAATTTGCCGCCACCCTGCAACTTCCGCCTCAATACGCAGGATGCCAGATACGCGGAGGAGACAAGATAACCGAAACCAACCTGCTGCCACCGGAACACTACATACGCCTCATCAAAGAAAAAACAGCCATCCGCGACGTCTTTGTATTGACCGACGACTACCGCCTCTTCGAGCAAGTGCAAACCCTTGCCCCGGACATACACTGGTACACCCTTTGCAGCCCCAACGAGCAAGGATACGTCAACAGCGCCTTCACACAGACCACCAAAGAACTGAAACAGAAGCAAATGGCACGTTTCCTCTGCTCGATACAGCTATTGATGGATGCTTCCGTCTTTATAGGAAGTATCACCACCGGTCCCAGCCTGTTCCTGTTGAAGAAGTTCTATCCGGAGATCAATCCGGCAGACTGTCTGCTCAAGGACTTTCCGCAAGCATCCGTCCTCCCCATTCCGGGACGTGGGCGAGTGGCCACCAAATTTATGCAAGGAAACTTAAAGTTATAGTAACTTAGCAATATAATTACTACATTTGCAAGACAACGTGCATTAACCATTTCCGATGAACAAGAAATATACAGCCGAAGAGCTTGATTTATTACATGCCGAACTTTACGACATATTGGGAGAAACCATCCGGGTGTGTCAGAAGCACGATATTCCCTATTTTGTGATAGGCGGCACAGCCATCGGCGCACTCTACGATCAGGGAATTCTCCCCTGGGATGATGATATAGACATCGGCATGACGCGGGAGAATTACAACAAATTCTTAAAAGTAGCACCCGGAGAACTGGGTCCTTCCTACTTCCTTTCATGGATAGAGACAGACCCTCACACCCCCTATTACTACGCGAAGGTTAAGAAAAACAACACCCTTTTCGTAGAAGAAATGTTCAAGAACGTCCCGATGCATCCGGGCATCTTTGTAGATATCTTCCCGTTCGACAGGATTCCCGACAACAAACTGTTGCGGCAAATGCAATCCGGCATACTCGGCTTCCTCAAATGCTGCCTGATGGGAAAAGAAATATGGATGTGGAAACACTTCGGCAAATGTGAAATAGAGAACCCTACAAACCGGGGAGCCTTCTCCTGTCTCCTGAACAGAATAGTCGACTCTCTTTTCTCTAAAAAAGCAATTTACCGGATGCTAGTATCCGTGCAAAGCTGTTTCAACTCACGAAACACCCGCTACTACAACAACGTCATGGCAACCGCCGACCACGTGACCGTAGAAAGCCTCCGCCACCTGCAACCGGTGAAATTCGGTCCCCTCACCGTGACCACTCCCGATGACCTGGAAGGGTTCCTGCGATACAACTACCCGACCTTGCATCGATTTACCAAGGAAGAACAGGAGAAAGTGAACAACCACTATCCTGCCGCCCTGTCATTCAGTACAACCCCAAAACAAGAACTATGAATATGAAATCCGCTTTAGTAGACGTCCCGGTACTTATCCTGTTCTTCAACCGCCCGCAACAACTGTCGCAAGTGTTCGAGCAAGTGAAGAAAGCACGTCCGTCCCGGCTCTTCCTCTATCAGGACGGAGCACGAAACGAGCGCGATTTGCCCGGAATAGAAGCCTGCCGTGAAATCGTATCACAGATAGACTGGGAATGTGAAGTAGAACAGCTTTATCAGGAAAAGAATTTCGGCTGTGACCCTTCAGAATACATTTCGCAAAAATGGGCCTTCTCCAAAGTCGACAAGTGCATCGTATTGGAAGACGACGATGTGCCCTCCGTCTCCTTTTTCCAATTCTGCAAGGAGATGCTGGATAAATACGAACACGACACCCGCATCAGCATGATTGCCGGATTCAACCCCGAAGAAATCACCCAGGATATGCCATCCGACTATTTCTTCGCCACCACCTTTTCCATCTGGGGATGGGCGAGCTGGAAACGGGTAGTCGACCAATGGGACGAGTTTTACAGTTTCCTGGACGACTCCTTCAACATGCAGCAGCTTGAGCAACTCATCAAGGAACGCAAATTCCGGAGCGACTTTATCTATATGTGCCAGCGTCACCGGGAACAGCAGAAAGCCTTTTATGAAACCATCTTCCACGCCTCTATCCTGTTCAACTCCGGACTAAGCATCGTGCCTACCCGCAACATGATAAACAACCTCGGAGCAACGGCAGATTCCACCCATTTTGCCGGCTCGGTCCACACCCTGCCCAAGGGCTATCGCCGCATCTTCACCATGAAGCGTTACGAGGTGGACTTTCCGCTGCGGCATCCCCGCTACGTCATTGAAAACGTAGCCTACAAAGAGAAGGTTTACCGCATCATGGGCTGGGATCATCCATGGATCAAGATAGGGCGCTCGTTCGAAGAACTGTTCCTCAACCTGAAATACGGTAATTTCTCCATCATTACGAAAGCTGTCAAAAACCGAATAAACAAATGGCTGAAAAGAAACAAGCACCACTAAATACGTTGCTTACTATTTATTTTTACCATACCCGTCTCACACGGGAAAGTTACGAGGAATGGAAAGAATATAAATTCCCCGGACATATTTTATACGGACTTCCTCTGCTCGAAAATTACGGAATACATTCCGTAATGCACAAATGCAAATACTTCTCCGGCCGCCTGAAACTCATGTTTTACGCCACCAAAGAGATTCTCTTCTGCAAGGAAAAATACGACGTGCTCTATGCCACCTCTTTCCGGGGGATAGAACCCGTCATCTTCCTCCGTGCACTGGGGCTGTACCGCAAACCCATCGTCATCTGGCATCACACGGCCGTCGTCACCAACCCCAAACCGTGGCGCGAACAGATCTCCCGCCTTTTCTACAAAGGCATCGACCAAATGTTCCTGTTCAGCCGGAAACTGATTCAGGACTCGCAGAAAACCCGAAAAGCTCCATCCCACAAACTGAAACTGATACATTGGGGCCCGGACCTTCCTTTCTACGACCATCTGCTGGCAGAAATGCCCGACCGGAAGCCCGAAGGATTTATCTCCACCGGCAAAGAGAACCGGGACGTGGACACCTTGCTCCAGTCTTTCTCCGCAACCAACGAGGAATTGGATCTGTACATTGCCGTCTCATGCGGCAACATCAACTATAAAAAGATACTCGACCGCTATTCAGTGCCCGACTCCATCCACATCCACTATACCGACGGAGTGATTCCCTATGAACTGGGAAAACTGGTAGCCCGCAAAAGCTGCATCGTCATCTGCTGTCTGGACTTCCCCTACACCGTAGGACTGACCACTCTTGTGGAAGCATTCGCCCTCGGCATCCCCGTCATCTGCTCGCGCAACCCCAACTTCGAAATTGACATCGACAAGGAAGAAATCGGCATCACCGTAGAATATAACGATGTACAAGGCTGGACAGACGCTATCCGCTTCATCGCCGACCATCCCGAAGAGGCACGACGCATGGGAGAGAATGCACGCAAACTGGCAGAAGAACGCTTCAACCTCGAAATCTTTTCGCACGAAATAGCAGAAAGCTTGTTGGAAATATCAAACATTTCCTCTAAAAACCGTACATTTGCATAAACTTTTGCCCATGAGAGTCCTGATTATAAATACATCTGAACGAATAGGAGGAGCGGCCATTGCAGCAAGCCGGTTGATGGAGTCACTGAAAAACAACGGCATCAAAGCCAAAATGCTGGTGCGTGACAAGCAGACCGACCAAATCAGTGTGGTCCGCTTAAAAAGTAACTGGTTGCAAGTGTGGAAGTTCATGTGGGAACGGATCGTTATCTGGAGTGCCAATCGTTTCCGCCGATACCATCTGTTCGACGTTGACATTGCCAACACAGGTACAGACATCACCTCACTCCCGGAATTTCGCCAAGCCGACGTGATCCATCTGCATTGGGTCAACCAAGGAATGCTCTCGCTGAAAGATATACGGAAAATACTCACTTCCGGCAAACCTGTGGTATGGACCATGCACGATATGTGGCCATGTACCGGTATCTGCCACTACGCACGGGAATGTAAAAACTATCAGCAAGAGTGTCACGACTGCCCTTACATCTACAAAGGCGGTGGCCGGAAAGATTTATCTTACCGCACCTTCCGCAAAAAACAAAAGTTATACAGCTACGCTCCCATCCATTTCGTCACGTGCAGTCACTGGCTGAAGGAACAAGCACAGACCAGCGCATTGTTTGAAGGAAAAAGCGTCACCAATATTCCGAACGCTATTAATACCAACCTGTTCAAACCCATGAACAAAAAAGAAGCACGTGCCAAGTTCATGCTGCCAGAAGGTAAGAAACTGGTTCTGTTCGGCTCGTTAAAGATCACCGACAAACGAAAAGGAGTCGACTATCTCATTGAAGCCTGCAAACTGCTGGCAGAAAAGCATCCGGAATGGAAAGAGTCACTGGGGGTAGTCGTATTCGGCAACCAGTCACAGCAATTGCAGGAGCAGCTTCCTTTCCATGTCTACCCACTCCCTTACATCAAGAATGAGCATGAGATAGTAAATATCTACAATGCCGTAGACCTTTTCGCCATCCCGTCTCTGGAAGAGAATCTTCCTAACATGATTATGGAAGCAATGGCCTGCGGAGTACCCTGTGTCGGCTTTAACGTAGGAGGTATCCCCGAAATGATCGATCATCTGCACAACGGTTACGTGGCACAATACAAATCTTCAGAAGATTTTGCCAACGGCATACATTGGATATTGACGGAACCGGAATACGATGAACTCTCCGCACAAGCCTGCCGCAAGGTCTTGGGCAATTATTCGGAGAGCATCGTCGCAAAGAAATATACAGATGTCTACAATAAAATAACAGGGAAATATGCATAGTGTCCATCCTACTCCCAAGTTCTCTATTATTACGGTGACGTACAATGCTGAAAAGGTATTGGAAGACACGATTCAGAGTGTCATTTCACAAACCTATCATCATATAGAATACATCATCGTAGATGGAGCTTCCAAGGATGGAACCCTCTCTATTATCAACCGCTACCGCTCGCACATACACACCGTTGTCAGCGAACCGGACAAAGGACTGTATGACGCCATGAATAAGGGCATCGCCCTTGCCAGCGGCGATTATCTCTGTTTCCTGAACGCGGGCGACTGTTTTCACGAGGACGACACACTGCAACAAATGGTGCATACCATCAACGGCAGCGAACTGCCCGATGTGCTTTACGGAGAAACCGCTATCGTAGACCAGGACAGGCATTTCCTGCGGATGCGCAGATTGTCCGCTCCCGAAACGCTCACCTGGAAAAGTTTCAAACAGGGTATGTTAGTCTGCCATCAGGCATTCTTTCCCCGTCATACGCTGGTAGAGCCCTACAACTTGAAATATCGTTTTTCTGCCGATTTCGACTGGTGCATCCGTATTATGAAGAAAGCGCGCACCTTACACAATACCCATCTGACGATTATCGATTATCTGGATGAAGGAATGACTACCCGCAATCAGAAAGCCTCCCTGAAAGAGAGATTTCGCATCATGGCAAAGCACTACGGGTTGATTGGCACCGTAGCACATCATATATGGTTTGTGATCCGTGCGGTGATTCACCGGTAAAGCTGGTTCTCTTTAAAATGTTGCAGGCAACGCAAGCAACTGGTACATCAGCGTACGTGCCATACGTATCTGCCCCTTTGTACTAGGATGTAAACGGTCATATCCTGCGTCGTAGAAGTAAATCAGTTGCTCTTCCACCATCGGGTTCAGCCCGGTTACCGCATTAAAATCAATTACGGGCACTCCCCACACATTACCGGCTTCCTTGACGGCCTGCACGTAGGCATCCACATATTCACCACAACTATTCTGATAGTTTTCATCCGGTTGCACGTTCTTCTCTCCAAAATCCGCCAGTGAGCGGTGCAACGGGGTTAATAGTACAATCTGCTTATCCGGAAACAGTTGTTTCAGCCTGTTGATTCCGATGTTGATACGTCCTTTATACGTGTTTCCATCCATTATAGGCGTACGTTTCTTGCGGGTTTCCAGCTTTTTGACCTGTCCGCGGGCTGCCATCACCTGTTCTTCTGTTTCCGTAAACCACTCTCCGATAGGCACACCGTCATTAAAATCATTCGTACCCATCAAAATCAAGATAGCATCCACTTCTCCACCGTGTTCCTGCTTCAGTTTCTCGGCCTGGCGGGGCACATCATTCCATTGTCTGCCGCTGATACCGTATACATAAGGAGTAATCCCCAGCCATTCCTGCAGGAAATCCCAGTATTTCTTTATCTTGTCACCATAGCAGTTGGGATCTGTAATAGAGTCTCCCAAATATCCCACTCTTTTTCCTTGCCACGGATGCCGGACAGCTCCATTATTCGTTTCAGCAGAGTTTGCAACTTTAGATGTTTGATTCTGTCCGCACAGAAAAGAGGAACAGAAAAACAGAATGGTACATGCGAGTAATAATTTGCTTTTCATCGGTATTATACATTAAATGAGAGATTTGTATCTAATATCCTGCAAATGTAATTCAAAAATAGGTAGTTTCAATCAATTTGGGCAGTCAATCTCATCCATACAACCGGACAGACAAACGGGTCCCTATTTGACTATTCTTGCTAAAATGCAGGTTTACAGTATTTTTTCATCAAAGTTATCATTGAGTTTTACACCTAAAATCCTATCTTTGTCACAAACTAAAAGAAAAATTGGATGTTTAACTCATTTTCATTCCATAAGGATTCCGTTCTGTAAATAATCTGTAAGCCTTCCTCTCATTACAGATTATCCCTTATGTTTTCTGACATATTCTTGTCAGAGTTATTTTCTATATCTAAATTTTAAACTATTTGTATGGTCAAATGGTCACAAGCATTGTCACATGCCTTCATTTACCGTACAGCTAAAACATTAAAAAACAATGAGTAACGAATTAAAAACAATCCACGAATTCGATTTTACACTGATATGTAATTACTTCAAAGGACTAAAACGTCAAGGTCCGGGAAGCCCTGAAGTCACACAAAAAGCTCTAAGTTTCACCAACGAAATGTCTGACGAAGCTAGAATAGCCGATATAGGCTGCGGCACAGGCGGGCAGACAATGGCATTAGCCAACTATACGAAAGGGAAAATTACAGGCATCGATCTTTTCCCCGACTTCATCGAAATATTCAACAGAAATGCAATAGAAGCCCATTGCGAAGACAGAGTAAAAGGCATTGTCGGTTCTATGGACGCTTTGCCGTTTCAAGAGGAAGAACTCGATCTGATCTGGTCCGAAGGAGCTATCTATAATATAGGATTCGAACGCGGCATGAATGAATGGAACAAGTTCCTGAAAAAGAACGGGTTCATCGCTGTAACGGAAGCATCCTGGTTCACCCCGGAACGCCCCTCCGAAATAGACGACTTCTGGATGGCTAATTACCCGGAAATCGATACGATTCCGAGAAAAATAGCACAAATGGAGAAAGCCGGATATATCCCGACAGCCCATTTCATCTTACCGGAAAATTGCTGGACCGAGCATTTCTATGCTCCCCAATTCCCGGTTCAGGAAGCCTTTCTGAAGGAATATGCAGGAAATGAAGCTGCCGCAGACCTCATCGCCGGTCAACGACACGAAGAGAGCCTATATAATAAGTATAAGGAATACTACGGCTATGTATTCTATATAGGACAAAAAAGATAATTGACTATCTGCCGGAGAAGTTAGCAAGATAGGATAACTCTCCGGCATTTATTATCCTTTATTTTGCAGAAGATATGGAAACGAAAGATATAAATAAGGAAGAATATCAGTTACGGATCAACAAAGTGACCGACTATATCCATCAAAACATAGACCAGCCGTTATCATTGCAGAAAATGGCGGGTATCGCATGCTTTTCTCCTTTCCACTTCCACCGCGTATTTACAATCCTGACCGGCGAAACACCTACGGATTATATCAAACGCACCCGGATTGAAAAAGCAGCCCTATTATTAAAACAAAACAAGGAACTTTCCGCCACCGAAATTGCCGCCCTTTGCGGCTTTAGCAGCCTTTCGCTGTTAAGTCGCAATTTCAGGCTGCATTTCAGTATGACGATCCGGGAGTTCCGCTCACTAAAATAAAACGCTAAAGAATATGGAAAAAGAAAATAAGATTCTGATTTTTCGAACTTCTATCACCAAAAGATGTGACATCAAACGCATAGGAAAACTTTTGGCAGAGTTCCCTCAAATAGACAAATGGAATGTGGACTTTGAGGACTGGGAGAAAATATTAAGAATCGAGTGCAGTGGTATCACTGCACTCGAAATATCGGAAGTACTCCGGAATAATCATATTTTTGTCAGCGAACTGGAATAAAACGGAGGGAAAGAAGTCTCAAATTCCCAACAATTGTTTCAATTCACCCATTCCTTCAGAAGCCCCCTTCTGAATTACATGTATCGAACGGGAAGTATGCGTATCTACCGGTTTCGGATCAATCAGATACACCTCTGCTCCTCTCGGTACATAATGAAGCAGCCCCGCCGCAGGATATACATTAAGCGATGTACCGATAATGACGAAAATATCCGCTTTCTCCACATAGCGGATAGCTGTTTCAATTTCCGGCACAGCTTCTCCAAACCATACAATGAAAGGTCGTAATTGAGTGCCATCACCGGCCTTGTCTCCCATCTTCACTTCATATTCTTCCGGTTTCAGCTCTTTTATAAATTGAGGATTATATGGATCTCTACTAGAACATACTTTTGTCAGTTCGCCATGCAGATGAATAATGTGGCTGCTTCCGGCACGTTCATGCAGATTATCAACATTCTGTGTCACTACCGTTACATGGAAACTTTTCTCCAGTTCCGCCAACAATTCATGCCCACGGTTCGGTTTCACCTCCAACAACTGTTTCCGGCGTTCATTATAGAAATTAATCACCAGAGCCGGGTCCCGCTGATAACCTTCAGGAGTAGCCACCTGCTCCACAGGATATTTATCCCACAAACCACCCGCATCCCGAAATGTACTGATCCCACTCTCGGCACTCATACCGGCACCCGTCAAAACTACCAGATTTTTCATTACTATTCCTCCTTCTTTTTTAATAGCCACACAAATGTAATCAGAATCATCGAATAAAAGAAGACTTTCTTACGCTTAATCTAATCCGATTTATGCAGAACTTTAAGATGAAAGATATAGGTAGTTAACATCAAACATACTAATATTTATTCGTCTGACTATAGTTAAACTTTCATCTGACTATAGTTATTCTTTCATCTGACTATAGTCAGACGAAAAGAAAACTATAGTTAGACGATTAATTATCTGCATAAACTAACTTACACAATAAGAATAAGCAGATTAAATCCCGCCAACAAAAGAACTAATTCTTTAAAGAAAAGCGATTAACTTTCACAGATATAAGAATTTTTAAATAGCAAATGCTAAATCATTCAAATAAAACACGTACTTTTGCGTTTCATAAATTTGCAATTGATTGAAAGCTAAAACCATGAAGGTGATACATTTCAATCGCCAACAAAAAACATTATATGGATAAATTCAGTTACTCTATTGGCCTCGGAATTGGTCAAAACTTATCAAGCATGGGAATCGGAAACCTTGCGGTAGATGATTTCGCACAAGCAATCAAAGATGTATTAGAAGGTAATCAGACGGCTATCAGCCACAATGAAGCCCGCGAAATAGTGAACAAATATTTCGAAGAATTGGAATCTAAGATGGGTGCCGTTGCTATTGAGCAGGGACAGGCATTCCTCGAAGAAAACAAAAAAGGACCGGGCGTAGTTGTCCTTCCCAGCGGACTACAATATGAAATCATCAAAGAAGGTACAGGTAAAAAGCCGAAAGCTACCGATCAGGTAAGATGCCACTATGAAGGTACATTGATCGACGGTACACTGTTCGACAGCTCTATCCAACGCGGAGAACCGGCTGTATTCGGCGTCAACCAAGTAATCCCGGGATGGGTGGAAGCTTTGCAGCTGATGCCGGAAGGTTCCAAATGGAAACTGTATATTCCGTCAGAACTCGCTTATGGCGCAAGAGGTGCCGGAGAAATGATTCCTCCTCACAGCACACTCATTTTTGAAGTAGAATTACTCGAAGTATTATAAATAAAAAAATTCAAAGCAAAATGAAAAAAGTTAGTATTTTTATGGCAATCGCCGCTGCAGCAAGCCTTGCTTCTTGTACAGCTCAAGCTCCTAAAGCAAATCTGAAAACAGACATCGACTCACTGTCGTATTCTATCGGTATGGCTCAGACTCAAGGTCTGAAAGGCTATCTGACAGGTCGTCTGGATGTTGATACTACTTACATGGCAGAATTCATCAAAGGTTTGAACGAAGGCGCAAACAAGACTAGCAAAAAAGACATCGCTTACATGGCAGGTCTGCAAATCGGTCAGCAAATCAGCAATCAGATGATGAAAGGTATCAACCAAGAATTGTTTGGTACAGACTCTACTAAAACTATCAGCAAAGAAAACTTCATGGCAGGTTTCATCGCAGGTACTTTGGAAAAAGGCGGCGTAATGACTATGGAAGCAGCTCAAGAATATACTCGTACAGCTATGGAAACTATCAAAGCAAAAGCTTTGGAAGAAAAATATGCTGACTATAAAGCTGAAAACGAAAAGTTCCTTGCTGAAAACAAGACTAAAGACGGCGTAAAAACAACTGCAAGCGGTCTGCAATACAAAGTAATCACTGAAGGTAAAGGTGAAATTCCTGCTGACACTTGCAAAGTGAAAGTGAACTACAAAGGTACTTTGATTGACGGAACAGAATTCGACAGCTCTTACAAACGTAACGAACCGTCTACTTTCCGTGCTAACCAGGTAATCAAAGGTTGGACAGAAGCTTTGACTATGATGCCTGTAGGTTCTAAATGGGAACTTTATATCCCACAAGAACTTGCTTACGGTGCAAGAGAATCTGGCAACCAAATCAAACCGTTCTCTACTTTGATTTTTGAAGTTGAACTGTTGAGCATCGAAAAAGATAAGAAATAAGAAAGTTCTTTTCTAAATAGAAAAAGGAAAGAGGCGCAAAACGTTTGTGCCTCTTTTTTTTGCTTTTTCCTATTTTTTTTCTCCGAAAAGAAGAATAATTAAAATAAATCTCTATATTTGCTTACTATTTGATAACAACAGGAAATTACAATTTATTATTATGGAAAGAATAGACAACCTCGACAGGCAGATCCTAGAGATTATCTCCCAGAATGCCCGCATCCCTTTTAAAGACGTAGCAGCCGAATGTGGAGTATCACGCGCAGCTATCCATCAGCGTGTGCAAAGACTGATTGACCTAGGTGTCATTGTAGGCTCTGGTTACCATGTGAACCCGAAATCATTGGGCTACAGAACTTGTACATACGTGGGTATCAAGCTGGAAAAAGGCTCCATGTACAAATCTGTCGTAGCGGAATTACAAAAGATTCCCGAAATAGTGGAATGTCATTTCACTACAGGCCCGTACACAATGCTGACAAAACTTTATGCATGCGACAACGAACATCTGATGGATTTGCTGAATAACAAAATGCAAGAAATACCAGGTGTAGTAGCTACCGAGACTCTGATTTCTCTGGAACAGAGTATCAAGAAAGAGATTCCCATCCGCGTTGAAAAATAATTGTGATGGAGTTTCTAAATGAATATCACCTTGCAGGGTTATTCATCGGAATCTGTACCTTTTTGATTATCGGCCTTTTTCACCCCGTCGTGGTAAAGGCCGAATATTACTGGGGCACAAAATGCTGGTGGATATTCCTGATACTCGGCATTGCCGGTGTGATTGCCTCCTTAAGTATCGATAATGTGATCTTATCTTCTTTATTAGGCGTGTTTGCGTTTTCTTCCTTCTGGACGATCAAAGAGGTTTTCGAACAGGAAGAACGGGTACAAAAAGGATGGTTCCCCAAGAATCCGAAGCGCAAATATAAGTTCTAGTAGCAGAGGATGATAGTTTTTTCTCGAAAGAATTTGCATAATTCGACGGAAAATACTACTTTTGTCACCGCATCCAGTTAATGGATACATCGGGCTTTTAGCTCAGTTGGTTAGAGCAACAGACTCATAATCTGGAGGTCCTTGGTTCAAGCCCAAGATGGCCCACGAAAAGCTCCTGTAAGTCAAAGACTTATAGGAGCTTTTTATATATAACCACCTTCAAATTAGAGCTGGGATGAAGGCTCACCCGCAATTTCTTGGGGGTAACTATTTGTAGCTTTCTTTAAAGTGA